>JBHADS010000505.1:0-2713 GCA_041855185.1 Lautropia sp.
AGCAGTGCGCCGGGCAGCAGATAGGCATAGGCCGACCAGATGCCCAGGCGCTGCAAGCCGAGCAGAACCAGGATGCCGAGGGCTGCGATCCCGAAACCGCTGTAGTCGAGCCCGCCCGAATAGAAGAGGGCGATGATCAGCACGGCGATGATGTCGTCGATGATCGCCAGCGCCAGCAGGAACACCCGGACATTGCCGGGAATCGAGCGGCCCAGCAGCGCCAGTACGCCCACGGCGAAGGCGATGTCGGTGGCGGTGGGTACGGCCCAGCCGTGCTGCCGAGCCGGGTCGGCGTTCATCGCCAGAAAGATCAGCGCCGGCACCACCACGCCGCCGAGCGCCGCCATGATCGGCAGGCTGGCCTGCTGCAGATTGCTCAGCGCGCCTTCGTGGATCTCGCGCCGGATTTCCATGCCGACCACGAGGAAGAATACCGTCATCAGTGCATCGTTGATCCAGAAGTGCAGCGACTGCGAGAAGACGGCATCGCCCAGGCCGATGGACAGCGGCGTGTGCCAGAGATGGTGATAGCTGGCGGCCCAGGGCGAGTTGGCCCAGATGAGGGCGATGGCGGCCGCGACCAGCAGCACGATGCCGCTGACGGCTTCGATGTGGAGGAAGCGCTCCAGAGAGGCCAGGGCGCGTTCGGTCAGCAGATGGGCGCGCGGCAGATCCTGCCGCGAGTTATCAGGGTTCATGGGCAGCTTCCATGGTGGATCGCGTGAGCGGCCCGACTCACGCAGGAACCTGTCCTCTCCGCGGTGCGTGCGTTCATCACCGGATCTGTCGCTGCGACCCGTCGGTGAAGTGTGTCCGGCACGCGCCTGCGGATGACACCCGGGGAGGATTCTACACAGTCAGAAGGTGGCAGCTTGTCACGCGGGACGGCCCAACGGCGTGTGGCGGCCGATCGGCGGTTGGCTGCGGGGCTTCAGGCGTCGGGCATCGGCGGCGTTGAGCGGCAGCGCTGTCGAAGCCTGGCGGCCCTGGGTCCGGCGCGTGTCATGAAGGCATTCGTCCACGCGCAGCTCCCGGAACGAACGCTCAGGGCGATGGTGCGACGATTCGATGGCGCGACGATTCAGGTCGTTCGCCCCGCACTGTTCCCGGAGCACGCGCTCAGGCTGCCAGCTGCATCGCCAGGCAGCTCTCGGCGGCCGGCGACAGCACCAGCTCCACCGCCAGACAGGAGCGGGTCATGCCGACGAACAGGGCACGGCGTTCGCGTTCGGTCAGAGTCTCGAAGTCCAGCTCGGTGAGGATGACGCCCGCGATGCTGCGGCCCTTGAAGCGGTGGATGGTCTCGACCAGCACATCGCCCTGGGTCCAGATCGGATCGCCATCGACGGTGTAGTCGCCGGTGAAGCGCCGAGTGCTGTAGGGGCCGATGTGGGGGCTGTTCAGGATGCTCGACTCGAAGCGGTCGTTGCCGGAGAGCACCACGATATCCTGCAACGCGATGCCCCGATGCAGCAGGCTGTCGATGGCCTCGGCGGTTTCGCGCAGCAGCGATTTCTGATTCTGGTAGACCCGGAAGGCGGGCAGTTCGCCGGGGTAGGGGCTGCGCGGGTTGATGGTCTGATCCGACAGCCTCAGCGCATTGATGACCTCACAGATCATTCGGGGGCTGCGGAAATTGTCGTTGCAGGTGAGCGTGACGGCATCGGCCAGATCGAAGCGGGCGCGCTCGTACAGACGCTGCGCATCATCTTCCAGCAGATAGAGGCGACCGCTCGGATTGAGCTGCGGCAGCAGGCTCTCGACCCAGGCCGGCTGAAAATCCTGGCCTTCGTCGATGATGATCAGATCATAGACCGGGCGCAGCTCATCGGCCGCTTCGCAATAGACGCGGGCCAGCAGATCGAAATTGTCCGGCGCGGTGAAATCCGGCTCGCCGTAGTGGCGCCGGTAGTAGCGCACGCACAGTTCCGAATAACTGGTGACATCGACGGCCACCGGCGCCAGTCGGGCAATATGATCAGCCAGCGAACGATTGAAGCAGACATAGAGTGCGCGCCGGCCTTCGGCCACTGCGTCGCCCAGCAGGCGCAGGGCGAGCTGGGTCTTGCCCGAACCGGCGGTGGCCTGGATGCGGATCACCCCGTTCGGTGACTGGATGCGTGGCACCCAGGTGGCGAGCCCCTCGGAGAGGCGCTGGCGGGTGCGCTTCAGTTGTTCGTCGAGCACGCGCAGATCCACCGACACGCGGAACTCGTTGGCCAGAAAATGGCGCAGCGCTTCGACATCGCTGTGCGATTCGCCGACGCGCATCAGCTCCTGCACACGCGCGCCCAGATGCGGAAAGTCATCGGCATCGATGATCCGCTCGCGCGACAGCGCGACGATGCCGCCGGCCTGGATACGGAAGTCGGGCAGCACCAGGCAGGTGGTGACGAAGGCGTGCAGCTCGGCCTCGCGCAGCCGGTGCAGCAGGGCGGCCCGCTGCACGCTGAGCTGACGGGCGATGTCGTGTTCACGGCTGCTGTAGAGCTTGAACAGCTCGCCGTCGCGCATCTGCACGTTGCCGGCCTTCACCTCCATCAGCAGCAGGTGGCCGGAAGGGCCGAGCACCACGATGTCGATCTCGCCATGCCGGTCCAGACCGTTGTCGATCGAGTGCCAGGCCACGCTGTGAAAGATCTCGTAGCCGTCCGGCAGACTGTTCTGCAGACGTTCCAGTACGTCCAGCTCGCGGTACAGGCCGGTATCTTGG
>JBHADS010000506.1:0-8081 GCA_041855185.1 Lautropia sp.
GCCTCGATACGGGCCCGGCTGGCAGCATCGGGCGTGCCGCCGAACACCGGGTGCAGAAAGACGAACAGGGCAATGGCGGCACCGACGATCACGGCGATCACCAGCAGCCATTTGAGCAGTATCCAGATCAGATTGAGAAGCACCATTACCCCTGAAGAAGCGTGTGATGAAGGTATGAACTCAGGACGAGGAGCGCTTGCTGTTGTCCTCCGTCATCTCGAACCACATGGCGTTGAGCACGGCAAAGCAGACAGCGAGCGGCAGCCCCAGCAACCAGGCAAAGTACCACATAAGGTTTTCCTCGAAAGATGGGGACGGAAGGATGCGAATCAACACTTCCGCCCCGACACGACGGCTGCATGCCTGAATGTCCCCTTCGGCGTTCTTCCAGCACATCACGATCCGTGCCCGGACCTGCTCCGCATGTCCGCCATGCATCGGCTGCCCGCCGACGAGGATTTCCCCTGTTCGACCTGCACCAGCCCTACCAACAGCGCCAGCATCATCGCCTTGCCGCCTGCCATCCCCTGCCCCGCGGGCGCAGGCTCACAGCTCGATCACATTCAGCCCCCCGCCGAGCACCGAACGGGCGAGCGGCACCAGGTGCGCATGGTGGGTGAGGCAGATGATCTGCGTCCGGCGCGACAGCTCGCCCAGCACCTGCAGGCCGGCGGCGGTGCGCTGATCGTCGAAGTTGATGAACAGATCGTCGGCGATCAGCGGCATCCGCTGCCCCTGTTCGATCTGCAGGTCGAGCGCCGCCAGCCGCAAAGCCAGGTAGAGCTGATCGCGGGTGCCCTCGCTCATCCCGCCGACCTCGACCGCCTCGCCCCCTTTCCGGACGCCGAGCAGGCGCGGGCTGGCGTCCGTGGCATCGATCAGCAGGTGGCTGAATGCTTCCAACGTCAGGGTACGGAAGATCGTCGACGCCTTCGCAAGCATCGGTCCCTGCCGGGTCTCCCGGAAGCGTGCGATCGACCAGTGCAGCAGCCGGGCCGCCGTCTGCAGACGCAGATAGCGCTCGGCGGCATCGGCCATGGTGGCGACGGCCTCCTGCTGACGGGCCGCGGCCCGTGCCGCTTCGTCGCGACCGTCCAGCGCTGAAAAATCCGTTTTCTGCTGCCCCTGGATGCGGCTCAGCCGGCTGATTTCCTCGACGATGCCGGCGCTGTCGGTCTGCAAGGATTCCAGCTCGGCCTTCAGGGCATCCGGATGCATCGCCTGCGCCTGCTGGCGCAGCACCTCGATCGGCAGGCCATCGGCATTGGCCAGCAGCTCGCGCTCCGTCTGGCACCGTTGCTGCTCGACCGCACGACGCTGCTCGGAGCGCTCGATGGCCGGCCCGAGCGCATCCAGCGTCTGGACGCCGGCGGCACGCAACAGCGGCGCCAGCTCGGCCTCCACGCCCAGGCGCGCCTGCTCGGCCTGCGTCAGCTCCTGCCGGTCGGCCTGCAGCAGTTTGCTGCGCCCATCGTGTTCGTCCTGTGCCCGGCTGGCGGCCCTCAGGCGGGCGTCCAGCGCCGTGCCGATTTCATCGGCGCCCTTGCTCGAAAGCCCGGGCTCCAGCGCCTCGGCCAAGGCACGGGCCTCGGCGCCCAGCGCATCGAGATCGGTCTGACGACTGTCGATTTCCTCGCGCTGGATGTGCTCGATCCGGTCCAGCAGGCGCTCCACCTCGGCGAACAGCGCCAACTGGGTTTCGAGCTGCTCCACGCTGCTGTCGGCCGGATAGGCGATCTGCGCCAGCGTCGCCGCCCAGCTCGCCGTCCAGCGCTGCCATGCCTGCTCGGCCATGCGCACGCCGGCCTCCTGCGCCTGACACTTCTGCCTGAGCTGCTGCAACTGCTGCTGCAGGGTGTCGCGCTGGCCCCGCGCCTGTTCGGCCGCGGAAATCAGGGCGTTGGCACGATGCAGGCACTCGGCCAGGGACGGCATGGTGCCCTCCTCAACCGCCTCAGTCGCCTCGATCGCCTCGACAGGCTCATCCCTTTCACCCGCCCCTGTCAGCGCAGCAGCTCCATGCGTCTCCGTGCTTGCTTCCTTCTCAGCACCCTCGGCCACGGGCCGCCGATATTCCGCAGCGCGCAGTGCCTGCCACAGCTGGCGATGGCGTTCGTCCGCCAGTGTGTCGCGCTGCCGGTGCTGCTGTTGCAGCGCCTGCTGCTGGCCGATCAGATCCAGCACCCGCTCGCGCTGGCGCAACCAGACCGGCGCCGCATCGAGCGGCAACTGCGGCAGCCCGCAACGCTCGGCCAGCTGCTGCCAGTCGCGGGCCCGCGCCTCCATCCGCTGCTGCACGGCCTCCAGTCGACGCTCGGTGCCCTGCTGCTCCAGCCGAAGCAGCGCCAGACTGTCGGTCCTGGCCTGGCGGTCGGCCTCGTGCTGCGCGCGTTCCTGGCGCGCATCGGCCAGTGCATCGGCCTGCTGGATCTGCTGCTCGAACACCAGCGCCCGTGCCGCATCGAGGCCAGTGTGCGCATCCCTTCCGGCCCCTGCAGCCATCGCCCCGTCCCGGATCTGCCGCCAACTGTCATCGCGGCTGCGGCGCGCCTCCTGTACCTGCTCGCGGGACACCGGCTGCCAGTCGCGCACCAGCTGCTGCAGCATCTGCGCCTGCTGCTCGATCTGCTGCTGCCGGTTCCGCCAGACTTCCTGCTGGTTGCGCTGCTCGGTGGCATCGTCCCGTTGCTGTTCGAGCCACTGCTGCACCTGCGCCGGCTCCGGCACCAGCATCCGCTGCAAGTCCTCCGGCCTTTGCCGCCACTCGCCCTGTGCCGCCTGCGCCCGCCCGATCTCCAGCGCGAGCGCATCCACGCGCCGCTGCAGCTCCGCCATCTCCGCCTCGTGATCACCCAGCCTGCGCGCCGCCTCGAGCGCCGCTTGCAGCGCCGCATCGACCGACGCTTCGCCCAGCGTCTGCAACTGCGCCTCGATCTGCATCAGGGTCTGCCGCGCACCGTCCAGCTCGGCCTGGGCGCGCTGCAGATCCTGCTGCACATTGGTTCGCTCACGAATCAACTGCTGAAGCTGCGTGCGTACCGGCGCCAGCGGCAGGCGCTGGCGGATCTGCGCCGCCTCCCTGTCCTGCCAGCCCAGCTCGCGCACGAGGCCATGCAACTGCCCCGACAATGCCCGGACCTCCTCCTGACGCTTCAGCAGATTGGGGCCATGATCCCTGAAGCGCAGACGCTGTTCGTTCAGCTGCCGGATGTCGGCCGCCCGTCGCAGCGCCTCGGGGTCCAGGGCGATCCCGGCCAACGCCTGCTGATGCTCGCGGATTTTCGTGCGCAGGCGCTCGATGTGGGCATCGATCAGCACCGATTGCTCGCTGGCGCGCCGGAACACCTCGGGCGCCTGCACATCCAGCAGGGCCGGCATCCCGTCGGCAAGCAGTGCCTCGAAGCGCGTCTGCGCCAGATCGTGCGCCGCCAGCAGGGGCTGGATGCGCCGGACGCGCTCCAGCCGACTCTGCCGCTCGCGGATCTCCTCATGACGCCTGCGGGCCACGGCCAGCGCCTCGTCGGTGGCCTCCAGCGCCTCGTGCAGCTGCTTCCAGTCCTTCGATTTCAACTGCAGCCGCGTCACATCGGCCTTGGCGGCCGTATAGGCATCGTGCGCCTGGTAGTAGAGACGATTGCCGGCCCGGCGGGCGCTCCACAGGGTTTCGGCCTCTTTCTCCAGTGCCGCCAGCGCCTCGCCCAGATGCTCGATGCCGGCGGCCGACTGGAACAGCATCCGGCCGATGTCGTCCGAGGCCGACAGGATGCCGGCGCCGCCTTCGATCAGCATCGTGTGATCGAGGGCATACATCCGGTTGAAGGCATCGGCCTGCAGCGTGCCGAGCCAGGGCAGCAGCGCATCGGCCGGCAGCACCGCATCATCCGGGGTGCGCAGCGTGTTCTTCTGGGCCTTGGTGCGCTCGAAGGCAAGCTGCCCGGCCGTGGCTGGCCCCGCATCGCTCGCCACGCCGGCAGGCGCCGTGGCCTCGATCACCCCGCCGATGCGCAGCGTCGGCATCGGGTGCAGGAAGGCCAGCGAAGTACGCACGGGAATGCCGAACAGCCAGTCGGCAATGGCGTTGCGCACCGTGGACTTGCCGGCCTCGTTGGGGCCGACGATCAGGTGGATGTCCTGCGCGGCCCCCGGCAGCGACAGGTGGCGATCGGTGAATTTGCCGTAGCGGATCAGGTTCAGTTCACGAATGCGCATTCTGTTGCCTTGGGAAACGGTTGTCTCATCAGCCGGCCTTCTGCACCCGGCTCAGCATCAGCGGCACCGCCGCCTGCAGCCGCTCGACGAGCTGGGGCGCCGGATCGTGCAGCAGCGCCTGATGCAGCGCCTCCAGTTCCGGGGACACCTGCGGCTGGCGGACCTCCGGCGGCAGTTTCTCCATCAGTGCCTGCCAGTCGCCCAGCAGCGCGGCGATGAAATCCGGGTCATCCGCAGCCTCCTGCGCCAGCATCGCCAGATCGGCGATCGCTCCCGGGGGCAGCGCCTGCCCGGCCGGCGCTCCGGCCTGAGGCGCCTCGGTGCGCACCTTCACCTTCTCGACCCAGAGCCGCTCCGCGTCCAGCGCCAGAGCCTGCGCGATCACCTCCTGCCGCAGCTGCTCATCGCCGAGCATCAGTGCCGGGTGGGCAGCGCTGCGGCCGACGAACTCCACCCGGACGGCCAGCGGCAGGGATGCGGGCGTCTCATCGAGCAAGGCCGCCAGCGCCCGCCCCGCCGCCCGGATAGCCCCGGGCAGATCGTGCTCGGCACCGACCTCCACCGGCAGCCGATGCCAGCGTAGCACATCCGCCTCGATCCGCTCGACCCCGGTGATCTCGTCGCCCTCGGCCGTCACCCGCCAGGCGCCCCGGGGGCCGGTTTCACGGATGTGCCGGCCCTGCAGATTGCCGGCATAGGCGATGCTGACCTCGCCCCGTTGCAGCCAGTGCTCGTGCACATGGCCGAGCGCCCAATACTGATAGCCCTTGGCCTGCAGCTCGGCCACCGAACAGGGGGCATAGCGGGCGTGCTCACTGTTGCCTTCGAGCGCTGTGTGCAGCACGCCGATGTTCAGCCAGCCGGGCACCGGATCGGGATAGCCCGGCACCAGGTTGTCGGTGGTGGCGGCCTTGCCGAAGCTGCGCCCGTGCAGCGCCACCTTCAGATCGGGGTGACCCAGCTCGGGCAGACGGAAACTGCCCGCCTTGCGGGAGGGAAAAACGTGCACGTTGTCAGGCAGCACCAGGCTGCGGGTCATCTCGCTTTCGGCGTCGTGATTGCCCCACAGCAGAAAGACCGGAATGCCGGCCTGACGCAGCCGCCCCATCTGACGCACGAAGAACAGCCCGGTGTTGAAATCCTTCCAGTCGCCGTCGTAGACATCGCCGGCGATCACCATGAAATCGATCTGCTCGTCGAGCGCCAGGCTCACCAGCCGCTCGAAAGCGTCCCGCGTCGCCGTGCGCAGCCGCTCGGCCGGCGCATCCGGATAGGCAGCCAGCCCGCGCAGAGGGCTGTCGAGATGGAGATCGGCGGTTTGGATGAATTTCATGGGGGCAGGCCGCGGCCCGGGCATCGGCCCCGGCGGCGGAAACGACAAAGATCCGGAACGAGCCGGCAGTGTACGCCAGCCGGCCCCGATCATTCAGCCCGCGCGAGTCATTCCCGTCTCGTCCAGACAGGTCGCATCGCTGCCACGCGCCCAGCTGCCTTGCTGCCACCGCCCCCGGGCCTGTGTCCTGCCGCAGTCACCCTGTCCTCAGCCGGCAGCCACCCACAGTCACCCGGTCTTGCCGCCGGCATCCACCTCCAGCACCCCTCGCCGAATCTGGTCGCGCTCCATCGACTCGAACAATGCCTTGAAGTTGCCTTCGCCGAAGCCTTCGTCGCCCTTGCGCTGGATGAACTCGAAGAAGACCGGCCCGAGCATGGTGGTCGAGAAGATCTGCAGCAGCAGACGGGGATCACCCTGCTGGGTGCTGCCATCGAGCAGGATGCCGCGTGCCTGCAGCTCGGCCACCGGCAGGCCGTGACCCGGCAGACGGGTATCGAGCATCTCGTAGTAGGTGGCGCTGGGTGCCGGCGCCAGCGGCAGCCCCGCAGCACGCAGTCTGTCGACCACCGCCAGCAGGTCGTCACAGGACAGGGCGATGTGCTGGATGCCCTCGCCGGCAAAGGCCATCAGGAACTCCTCGATCTGCCCGCCCCCCTGCTTGGATTCCTCGTTGAGCGGGATGCGGATCAGGCCATCGGGAGCCGTCATCGCGCGGGAGGTCAGGCCGGTGTACTCCCCTTTGATGTCGAAATAGCGGATCTCGCGGAAGTTGAACAGACGCTCGTAGAACGCGGCCCAGTAGGCCATGCGGCCCCGATAGACGTTGTGGGTCAGATGGTCGATCAGCTTGAGCCCATGCCCGACCGGATGCAGATCGACGCCATCGAGCCACTCGAAGTCGATGTCATAGATCGACCGGCCCTCCTCGAAGCGGTCGATCAGATAGAGCGTGGCGCCACCGATGCCCTTGATGGCGGGCAGGCGCAGCTCCATCGGCCCGGTGTCGATCCGGACCGGCTGAGCGCCCAGCTCCAGCGCCCGGTTGTAGGCATGGTGCGAATCCCGCACCCGGAAGGCCAGACCACAGGCGGAGGGTCCGTGCTCGGCCGCGAAATAGGCGGCTTCGCTGCGCGGCTCGTTGTTGAGGATGAAATTGATGCCGCCCTGACGGTACAGGAACACCTGCTTGGAGCGGTGCCGTGCCACCAGGGTGAAACCGAGCGCCTCAAAGGTGCGCTCCAGGATGCCGGGGGTTGGCGATGCGAATTCGACGAACTCGAAGCCGCACAGGCCCATCGGGTTGTCAAAAAGGTCGGTCATGGCGGCTGTCTCCGTGATCGTTGATCGGTGGCTGGAATCGGCGACTGAGGCGTAATCGGCGACTGAGGCGTAATCGGCGGTCTCGCGCCTCACCTGCATCTCCACGTCAGGTTCGCCCAACCCGCAGTGCGCCTCTGCTCAGGCATCGCTCGCTCCGGCTTTCCGTGCATGGTATGCAAAAGCCCGCACATCATTTCTGCAAAATCGATTGCGAATACAGCATTCGACACATGATTCCTGCACAGGCATCGCCTATCATGCACTGACGCCCCCCCCAGAACCCGAGCAACCGCAAGAAAAGGCACTTGATGAGCACCGAGACGACCCTGGACAACACCGACCGGCGCCTGCTTGCCGCCTTGCAGGCCAACGGACGAGCCACCTTCGACGAGCTGGCCGAGCGGGTGAGCCTTTCGCCCTCGGCCACCCTGCGACGGGTTCGCCGGCTGGAAGAAAGCGGGGTCATCAGCGGCTACGCCGCGCTGGTCCAGCCCGAGCGCGTGGGCCTGACGCTGACCGCCTATCTGAACGTTCGGCTGGAAAAACATGCCGATTCGCACAAGCGCAGTCCGATGGATGCCTTCCGCGCCTCGGTACAGAACTGGCCCGAAGTGGTGGAGTGCTACTCGCTGACCGGCGAGATGGACTATCTGCTGCGGGTGGTGGTGCGGGACATGGCCCATTACTCCCGCTTCGTGCTCGACACCCTGCTCAAGCACCCCAGCGTGCAGGACTGCAAGACGAGCTTCGTGCTGGATCGCGTCAAGCGGACGACGGCCTTGCCACTGTGAACAAGTCGTGCGGCGTGCCACAAAGCCGACACACCCGCAGCGCCGATCCTCTGCATAATCCGCTCCAGACGACCTTCAAGCATAAGCCCATGAAGCTTCTGTCCGCTGCCCTGCTGCTCGTGCCCGCCTGCTGTGCGGCACTGCTCGCCACCGCCCTGCCCGCCGCCGCTGCCGAGCCCGGCTCATCCACCGCGACACGGCGATACGATGCCCAGGGGCGTTACCAGGGCCGCACCAGCAAGGACGGCAGGCACTACGACGAACAGGGCCGATACACCGGACGCACCGCCGACGACGGCCGGATCTATGACGCGCAGGGCCGTTATCAGGGACGCACCGATGCCACGGGACGGCACTACGATGCGCAGGGGCGCAATCAGGGCCGTACCAGCAAGGACGGCAGGCGCTACGACGAACAGGGCCGA
>JBHADS010000507.1:0-3621 GCA_041855185.1 Lautropia sp.
CCGCCCGGTTTTCCGCGTTGCGCCGCAGTGGGCGGGAGGCCCGTCTCGCCCGTGCCTTCTCAATCATCGTCGCCCCACCAACTGCCGACCCACAGGCCCACCGCGAGTGGAATCGCGTCAGCGGTGACGGGCGCGGGCCGGGGCTGAGGCCCGCCTGGCCCGGACCTCGGACGCTCAGCGCTGCGCTGTCTCGTCGAACAGGCGTCGCCAGACCCAACTCAGCGTCGCCAGCCGGTCCACGGGCACGTTGGGCGCGCGGGTGATCGGCTGGAGCAGCTGCCAGCCCGGGGCGTCGACACCGGCCGTGGTGTCGTTGGCTGGGGTGAGGGGATGACCATCGTCACCGTTGGCATCGGCATTGGCGTTTGCATTGGCATCGGCACTGGCGTTGGCATCGGCATTGGCATTGGCATTGGCATTGGCATTGGCATTGGCATTGGCATTGGCATGGGCATGGGCATGGGTGCCCGTGGTGGGCGTGGCCCCGGCCTGTTCTTCGCCCTGTGGTGCCTGTCGGGCAATCTGGTAGCGGAAGAAGTAATCCGGCTCCATGCCCAGGCGTAGGTCGGTCAGGATCAGCGTCTGCGAACCATCCGTGTGCAGTTGCGGGCGGACGGACACGAAGCCATGCGTGAACCAGAGCAGACGCTGCACGCCGGCGGCGTCGCGCAGCGGCGTCAGCGCTGCCGCATCGCTGCCGTGGGGCTCGAAGCGCATCGGTCCACGGTCGGCCAGCAGCGAACGGTCGCCGATCAGGTAGCCATCGGGGCTCATCGCCACCACTCGCCACAGCAGGGTCGTGAAGGGCAGTGGCATCGACACCCGTGGCGCGTCGGGCAGACCCAGCTCCGCCAACGCTTCGGCTGCCGCCTGCTCGACCTGGTGTTTGGCCAACAGGCTCCAGCCCAGATAGCTGGTGCTCGCCAGCAGGCCCGCCAGCAGCCAGGCTTGGCCGCGACGGAAGGTGCCGCCGCCGTGGGCTGCCGGGGTGCGCATCGGCGGCGCGTGCCGCCAGGCCATGATCACGGCGAGGATCAGCGGCACGGTGTAGAGCGGATCGATGATGAACACCGAGGACCCCATCACCGGCGGGCTGGGCCAGGGCCAGAACAGCTGCGTGCCGTAGACGGTGAAGGCATCCAGCAGGGGATGGGTGAACAAGGGCAGCCAGATGGCCCACCACCAGCGCCCGGGTGCGGCGCGCACGGCCGGAACCCAGCGTCGGGCCAGCGTCCAGAGCAGGGCGCTGAACAGGGTCAGCACCATCAGCGAATGCGAGGGGCCACGATGCCAGGTCACTTCGGTGACGACATCGCTGCCGGCCAGCCGGAAGAAGACGGCGTCCAGATCGGGCAGGGTGCCGAGGACGGCGCCGCTCAGTATGGCGGCGCGACGGTGTTTCGGAGGTGCGGCCAGCGCGGCGACGCTGCTGCCGAGCACGATCTGGGAAAGGGAATCCATAGTGCGTGGAATGCACCGGATGGCACCCGGCTTCCGGCAGGGTGCATCAAGCGTGCAGAGGAGAGGAGCCCGCCCTTGCGGCAGGCCGGTCGGCTGCCGGGGCAGGCGATGTGTGCCGGCGTGGCCCCGGGCGGGGCTTCGTGGCGCCGGCGTGCAAGCGGCGCGGCTGCAGCGCCGGTGGCTTCGAGCGCTCAGCCCTTGACGGGCACCAGCCAGCCGTGGCGGTCTTCGGCCAGACCGTACTGGATGTCGGTGATTGCCTTGCGGATGGCGTTGGCGCGGTCCTGGCTCTGGACGGGGATTTCCTCGCCGTCGATCAGGAAGGAGGTGACAGGCGAGATCACGGCCGCCGTGCCGGTCAGGATCGCCTCGGCGCCGGCCTTCACCGCGTCGCGCAGTTCGGTCACGGTGAAATTGCGCTCGCTGACGGTGTAGCCCAGATCGGCACACAGCTTCAGCACCGAGTCACGGGTGACGCCGTGCAGGAACTCGTCAGTCAACGGTTTGGTGATGATCTCGTTGCCCTTGATCAGCGCAAAGTTCGAGGCGCCGGTCTCCTGCACATCACCGTTGGGGCAGAACAGCACCTGGTGTGCACCATGCTGCTGGGCGGCCTTGCTGATCAGCGGCAGGGCCGAGGCGTAGTTGCCGCCGCACTTGATGCGGCCCATGTGTGGGGCGCAGCGCATCGCCTGGGTCTCGACCAGCAGCTTCATCGGCGAGCCGACCTTGAAGTAGTCGCCGACCGGGCTGGCCAGAATGTAGAACAGAGCCGACTCGGAGGGCTTGCCGGCCTTGCCGATCACGGGATCGGTGCCGATCAGCGTCGGGCGCAGGTAGAGGGCAGCCGGCGCATCGGGAATGATCTCGGCGGCGCGGGCCACCAGTTCGATCAGCGCGGCGCGGAAGCTCTCGGTCTCGGGGACCGGCAGGCTCAGCAGACGGGCGCTCTGCTGCATCCGGGCGATGTTGGCATCGGGGCGGAACAGCACGATCCGGTCGTTCTTCTGCCGGAAGGCTTTCAGACCCTCGAAGCATTCGCTGCCATAGTGCAGGCTGTGCGCACCCGGCGAGAGTTCAAAGGATCGGGACGATTGCCAGCGAACGGGCTGCCAGGCGCCGTTTTCATAGGCAATCACGGGCATTTCTTCAAACAGGACGCTGCCGAAGACGGCTGGAACTTCTCTGGCCATGGGATTGTCGTTGTGCGAATACGTGATCGGAACCCAAGAAAATACGCTGCATGGGCGGGTGTGGCAAGTCGGGCCGGGCCTCATGCGTGGCGGGCTTCGGTGCGAAGGCGCCGAAGCAGCAGGGGCGTGATGCTCAGGAGACGATGTAGACCCCGGTGCCGGTCGACAGCAAGCGGCCTTCGGGGCTGTGGATGCTCATCCGGGTGTTGGCGATCCGCCCGCCCAGACGCAGGACTTCTCCATAGAGCAGAAAATGGCTGTCCTTGCAGGGGCGCATGAAGTCCACCCGCAGGTCGATGGTGCCGATCGAGAAGAAGCGTTGCAGGATGTCGGCGGGTGCCACGTCCCGGTCCCGATCGGCCATCGCCGCCAGAATGGCGAGGCTGCCCATCGCGTCCAGCGCCGAGCAGATGACGCCGCCGTGCAGCCACTGCCGGCCGAAGTTGCCGATCAGCTCGGGCTTGCGTGCGATGCGGACCTGCACCCGCTCGGCGCGCACATCATCCACCTGGAAGCCCAGCACGCGGTTGAAGGGAACTTCCGCTTCGTAGAGGTGGCGCAGACCGGCCACAAAGGCATCGGGCAGCGCAGGTGCAGGTGCGTTGGGCGGGCTGGTATCGGTGACGGGCAGATCGGCGAGGAGACCGGCGTGGCCGGCCGGCGCATCGGTGGGCGTCATGTGGAGGATCGGTCCAGAGCGAAAAGCGCCAAGCATACTGGCAAAGCGTGCCCCCGATGCCCGACTGGCACGAAAAAACGGCAGGATGGCGCGTGGCGTCGCCAGCACGCGGGGAGGGCGCCCGGTGCGTGGAGGCGCCAGCCCACGGGGACGGTGCTCCGTGCGTGGAGGCGCCCTCCCTTCGATGTCACAATAACCGGATGTACTGGCAGATTCTTCTCATCCTGACAGCGCTGGGCGTGTCGCTCAGCATGCGGCCGTGGCGTTTGCTGCGCGGCGGAGCGTTGC
>JBHADS010000508.1:0-3864 GCA_041855185.1 Lautropia sp.
TGCCTAAAATTTCAACAGTTTTCAGCCCGTTGTGAACAACCCGTCGACAAGCCTGAACAATTGCCACCGACAAACGGTGCACAAAGCGCCCTGATCGGCGGCAACCCGAAGTTGTCCACAATGCGATGACCGACCATCTGCACAACGCCCACAAAGTTCTCAATCGTGAAGATCCAGCAAAGACGCCCCTCTCCGAGCTTATCCACAGGTCGACGATTCGCTTAAACAACAAAAACACTTAGATATATAGATACATTCTTTGATTGGAAGAAATCAGGAGCAGATTGAATGCAGATCATCCACGCCCCTAGAGACGCCATCCTGAAACCGCTGCAAACCGTGGCTGGCATCATTGAAAAACGCCATACGCAAGCGATTCTGGCCAACGTGCTGATCCGTCAGCAGGGTGAGCAGGTCACGTTCACTGGCACCGATATCGATATTCAGGTTCGTTCGATGGCCACGATCGGCTCGGGGGATGGCAAGGTCGCCACCACCGTGGCAGCCCGCAAGCTGATCGACATCCTGCGGGCCATGCCCGATCGGGATGTATCCATCGAGCTGAACGGCACGAAGCTGAACCTGAAATCGGGTAAATCAAGGTATGCATTGCAGACCCTGCCCGCCGATGACTTCCCGACGATGGTGGCGGATTCGAGCCAGGAGCAGGGAGAGCTGCGCGCCGATGTGACGCTGTCGCAGAAGAAGCTGCGGCAGCTGTTGCAGATGGTCCATTTCGCCATGGCCCAGCAGGACATCCGCTTCTATCTGAACGGCCTGCTGCTGGTGCTCAGCCCGGCCAGCCTGCGTTCGGTGGCCACCGATGGGCACCGGCTGGCGTTTTTTGAAGACACCGAGGTGCACGCCGCCGGCAATGCCAGCATCATTCTGCCGAGGAAGTCGGTGCTGGAATTGCTGCGCCTGCTGCACGACACCGATGAGCCGGTGCATCTCGAAGTGGTCGGCCAGCAGATCCGGCTGAGCTTCGGCGACATCGAGTTCATCAGCAAGCTGCTCGAAGGCAAGTTCCCCGACTATCAGCGGGTGATCCCGACGGGCTATCAGAAGGTGGTGGAACTGGAACGCGAAGTGTTTGCCCAGGCGCTGTCGCGGGCTTCGATTCTGACCAACGAGAAATTCAAGGGCATCCGGCTGGGGCTGGAGCCGGGATCGCTGAAGATCCAGAGCAGCAACACCGAGCAGGAAGAGGCGTCGGAAGAAATCGACATCGACTATGGCGGCCCGACACTTGATATAGGATTCAATGTCTCCTATCTACTGGATGTACTGGGCAATCTGAAGGTCGATACGGTGTCGATCGCCTTTGGCGATGCCAGCTCCAGCGCGCTGCTGTCGCTGCCGGGGCAGGACAGCTTCCGCTATGTGCTGATGCCGATGCGCATCTGACGCCTGAGCCATGACTTCTTCCCAACACTCCGACGCTTCACAGGAAAACGACCCACCAATGAATGATCAGGTTTCCGCATCCGCTGCCGATGGTGGCGGTGCTCCCGGTTATGACTCCTCCTCGATCCAGATCCTGGAGGGGTTGGAAGCAGTGCGCAAGCGCCCCGGCATGTACATCGGCGACACCTCCGATGGCACGGGCCTGCACCACCTGGTCTTCGAGACGGTCGACAATTCGGTGGACGAGGCTCTGGCCGGCTACTGCGACGAGATCGTCGTCACCATCCACGCCGATGAATCGATTTCGGTGCGCGACAACGGCCGGGGCATCCCGACCGATGTGAAATGGGACGACAAGCACGATCCGAAGCGCAGCGCGGCCGAGATCGTGATGACCGAGCTGCACGCCGGCGGCAAGTTCGACCAGAACAGCTACAAGGTGTCGGGCGGCCTGCACGGGGTCGGGGTGTCCTGCGTCAATGCGCTGTCGCAGTGGCTCAAGCTCACCATCCATCGCAACGGCAAGTCGCATTTCATCGAGTTTCAGCGCGGTGTGCCGGTCAATCGGGAGCTTGAGCAGAAGGATGGGGTGGCGATCTCGCCGATCAAGGTGACGGGCGAGACCAGCAAGCGTGGCACCGAGGTGCACTTCCTGGCCGACGACACCATCTTCTCGAAGGTTGAATACCACTACGAGACGCTGTCGAAGCGCCTGCGCGAGCTTTCCTTCCTGAACAACGGCGTGCGCATCCGTCTGCAGGATCTGCGCAACAACAAGGAAGAGGATTTCGCTTTTGCCGGCGGGGTATCGGGTTTCGTCGAGTACGTCAACCGCGCCAAGAATGTGCTGCATCCGAACATCTTCCACATCCGCGGCGAGAAGGATGGCGTGACGGTGGAAGCCGCCTTGCAGTGGAACGATGGCTACAACGAGCAGGTGCTGTGCTTCACCAACAACATCCCGCAGCGCGATGGCGGCACCCACCTGACCGGCCTGCGTGCGGCGATGACCCGCGTCATCAACAAGTACATCGAAGAGAACGAGATCGCCAAGAAGGCGAAGGTCGATCCCTCGGGGGACGACATGCGCGAGGGGCTGACCTGTGTGCTGTCGGTGAAGGTGCCCGAGCCGAAGTTCTCGTCGCAGACCAAGGACAAGCTGGTGTCCAGCGAGGTGAGGGCGCCGGTCGAGGATGTGATCGCCCGCGGACTGGAAACCTATCTGCTGGAGAAGCCCAACGACGCCAAGATCATCTGCAGCAAGATCGTCGAGGCGGCCCGGGCGCGCGAGGCGGCCCGCAAGGCGCGCGACATGACGCGGCGCAAGGGCGTGCTGGACGGCATCGGGCTGCCCGGCAAGTTGGCGGATTGCCAGGAGCGCGATCCGGCCAAGAGCGAGCTGTTCATCGTCGAGGGCGATTCCGCCGGTGGTTCGGCCAAGCAGGGCAGGGACCGCAAGTTCCAGGCCATCCTGCCGCTGCGCGGCAAGGTGCTGAACGTCGAGAAAGCCCGTTTCGACAAGCTGCTGGCCTCGGAGCAGGTCGCGACCCTGATCACGGTGCTGGGAACCGGCATCGGCTCCGGCCTGGGCTCGGATGATTTCAAGATCGAGAAGCTGCGCTATCACCGCGTCATCATCATGACCGATGCGGACGTGGACGGCGCCCACATCCGCACGCTGCTGCTGACCTTCTTCTATCGGCAGATGCCGGAGCTGATCGAGCGCGGACACGTCTACATCGCTCAGCCGCCGCTCTACAAGATCAAGCAGGGGCGCGAGGAGCGCTACCTGAAGGACGATTTCGAGCTGGACCAGTACATGCTGAACCTGTCGATGGCGCAGGCGGCACTGGTGCCCAGTCGTGGGGCGGAGCCGATCACCGGCGATACGCTGGCGACCATCGCCCGCAAGTACGTGCTGGCGCAGGCCGTGGTCGAGCGGCTGGGCCGGATGATCGATGCCGAGGCGCTGTATGCGCTGATGGACGGGCTGGAGCTGGATCTGTCCTCGGCCGAGCAGGCCGAAGCCTCGGCGCAGCGCCTGCAGGCCGCCCTGCATCACGAAGGCAGCAGCAGTCTGCTCAGCCCGCCGGTGACGGTCAGTGCCCACGGTGACGAGGCCGGTGAGCGCTGGCAGCTGCGCATCACGCGCCACCTGCATGGCAACCAGAAGGTGTCGGTGATCACCAGCGATTTCCTGCAGTCGGCCGATCATCGGGTGCTGCGGGATGTGGCCCAGACGCTCAGCGGACTGATCGGCGAAGGGGCCGAGGTGCGCCGGGGTGAGGGGGACAAGACCCGCGCCCAGGCGATCGGCAACTTCCGTGATGCGATGAAGTGGCTGATGGCCGATGCCGAGCGTGGTGTTTCGCGCCAGCGCTACAAGGGGCTGGGCGAGATGAATGCCGAGCAGCTGTGGGAGACCACGATGGACGTGACGGCCCGCCGGCTGCTGAA
>JBHADS010000509.1:0-5170 GCA_041855185.1 Lautropia sp.
GGCCCACGCTCACCCCCGCGGCCACGCGTAATCGATGATCAGCGGGGCGTGGTCGGAGAAGCGCTCGTCCTTGTAGATCTCGACGCGCTGGGCGCTGCGGGCGATGTCCGGGGTGGCGATCTGATAATCCAGGCGCCAGCCGACGTTCTTGGCCCAAGCCTGGCCCCGGTTGCTCCACCAGGTGTACTGCTCGGCTCGCTGGTCGAGCAGCCGGAACACATCGACGAAGCCGATGTCGTCGAACAGATGGCTGAGCCACTGGCGCTCCTCGGGCAGAAAGCCGGAGTTCTTCTGGTTCGAGCGCCAGTTCTTCAGGTCGATCTCCTTGTGGGCGACGTTCCAGTCGCCGCAGAGGATGATCTCGCGGCCGCTGTCCTTGAGTTCCTTCATGTGGCGGGCGAAGGCGTCCATGAAGATGAATTTCTGCTGCAGCCGCTCTTCGGACGAGGAGCCCGAGGGCACGTAGACCGAGATCACGGTATGGGTGCCGAAATCCATCTCGATGTAGCGGCCTTCGGCATCGAAGGCGGCCTGACCGAAGCCCTCTCGCACCGCCAGCGGCTGATGGCGGGTATAGATGCCGACACCGCTGTAGCCCTTGCGCTCGGCCAGATGGAAGTGTCCGGCTGCCGGGCCGATCGTGCGCATCGCCTCGCCGAGATCGGCCAGCTGGGCGCGTACCTCCTGCACACAGATGACATCGGCCTCGATGCCGGCAGCCCACTCGAACCAGCCCTTGCGGGCCGCAGACCGGATGCCGTTAAGATTCTGGGATACCACTCGCAACATGAAGACTTCCCTATGAGCACGCTATCCCATGAGTTTATCCAGTTCGCCCTCGACACCGGCGCCCTGCGCTTTGGCGAGTTCAAGACCAAGGCCGGCAGGCTGTCGCCCTATTTCTTCAATGCCGGGCTGTTCTCGGATGGCGCGGGGCTGGGGCGACTGGCTGATTTTTACGCCAACAAGTTGCTCGAAGTGGAAAGCGCCAACCCGGCAGAGCGCTTCGACGTGCTGTTCGGGCCGGCCTACAAGGGCATCACGCTGGCCTCGGCGATGGCGGTAGCCTGCGCCGCGAAGGGCCACAATCTGCCCTTCGCCTTCAACCGCAAGGAACGCAAGGACCACGGTGAGGGCGGCGTGCTGGTCGGCGCGCCGCTGCAGGGGCGGGTGGCCATCATCGACGACGTGATCTCGGCCGGCACCTCGGTGCGCGAATCGGTGGAGATCATCCGGGCAGCCGGCGCCACGCCGGCAGCGGTTTTCATCGCCATCGACCGGATGGAGCGAGCCGGCACAGCCGAACGGGTCGAAGCCCACTCGGCTGTCGAGGAGGTGCGGCAGCGCTGGGGGCTGGAGGTTCATGCGCTGGCAACCCTCGACGACCTGCTCGGTTTCATCGACTCCCCCCAGAACGCCACACAGCCACACGCCGCTTATCGCACGGCCATCTCCGAATATCGTCGGCGCTATGGAGTGAGTCCGCAGACCTGACTACAGTGGAGGAATGAGCCCCTTTCGCTTTCCCCTCCTTCTGTCCGTGCTGTTCCTGGCCGCCGCGCCAGGCAGTATGTCGCTTGCCTGGGCTCAGCCGGCAAGCAGTCCGATCTATGTCTGTACCGATGAGCAGGGTCGCATCATCTCCTCGGACCAGCCGATCCAGGCCTGCGCCAAGCGCGCCGTCCGGGAGCTGAACCGGGACGGCTCGCTGCGTCGGGTGGTGCCCCCACCGATGACCCGCGCTGAGGAGCGTGCCGCAGCCCAGCGCGCCCTGATCCAGCAGGAGCAAGAGCGCATCCAGCGCGCCCAGCAGGCGCGCGATCGCCATCTGCTGCTCACCTACCAGAGCCCCGAGGATCTGCTGCGTCGCCATCAGAAGCAGGTGACGCTGATCGACGAGGAAATCGAGGCGGCCGTGAAGCGGATTCTGGTGCTGGACCAGAGCCTGCGTGAAGAGAAAGCAGCAGCGCAGGAATGGCTGGACCAGCAGAAGCGGCCGAACGCCAAACTGCCCTACGCGCGCGAGCAGCGGATCTCCTCGATCGCCAACGCGATTCTGGCCGAGGACTCACTGATCAAGGAACGGCGCAACGAGCGCGAGCGGCTCGTCAAGGACTATCTGGCCAACGCCAAGCGCCTGAATGAACTGCTGGCCCACATCGCCAGCACGCCGGAAGCGGGGCACTGAAGCGGGCTGCGGAAGCTGGTACCGGACCGAACGATGGCTTACGCCCCCTGGCGCTTGGCAGGCCGAGGTGGATAGATCATTTCATCAACCACGCAACAGACGAGTCGGTGATCGTCGACGTGGAACAGCGTTGGGTCATTTTCGTCCTGCCTTCCGATAAAAAACAGCCATCCCTTCTCTTTGCCGCCGAGCCTCTTCGCCTTCATGTACTCCAACCTGGCGATCTCCATCTCCCGGGAAACGTAGTTGCGCCTCGCTGCGCTCCAGTCTCTCCAATCTATCCTCACCCGATAGGGACGAATGAGCCTCCGATCTTTCCATTCGCCGTAGCTCAATTGGATTTCCATCTGATCGTCATCTGCTATTGGAACCTTCCAGCTGATCGGCGCATAAAAAAGGCGCGGCTCTGAGGTCTGGACAATCTGATCGCTCTTAAGCGAGCGGAAGACACTTTGGTAAGTATTGGCCGTAATACCAGGCACGGTCAAAGAGCGGTCACGATCATACGGATAGTTGAGGAAGGAGCGGCAGATCGCCCGAATGGTTTGAGCTGCCCAATGGCGATCCCGTCGCGCCTCGCCCGAACTATCTGGATCAGCTCTCCTTCCTGCGGCACTCGAGACACCAGCCAGGGTTCCGTTTGAAGCAGTCACCGGGCGCGTATCTCGCAGCACGAGCCGATTCGGAAAGCGACCAGGAAAGCCGTCTAGCGTTGAAACGCGCTGTTTCCGTGCCCGCTTCACCAGTTCGACCTCACCCTCTACATCGCAGTCAGGATTGTGATCTTCTTTCGCCCTGAAGTAGGGACGGACCTTATTCTCCGGTCCATACGAGCAAGGGATAGCTGGGACACCACAGCCCCGACATTCATAACGGGAGTGATCAACCGGATTGATCAACCACAACTGCTCGGCGTCAACTATATCGCCGGTGTGCTTATCGCAAGCTGATTCCATTTTTCACCCCCAGACTCTGATCACGATTGCGACAGTATTAATCAAAATGATGCATACCAACGAATCGTTGTAGTACGATAGGCGTATTCTAGGACGACTTATATATACTTCACGCAATAACCATAACCAGCCGTTGATAACCCAAACGAACACTTCTGGATGATCGTAGATCAGATTGCACAACTCACCCAGCCGCAGCGCGATCGCCTCGCGTTCGTGGAGATCCGTATACGCTTCATAGGGGAAATACGTAGACAGGACCTTGTAGCGCGATTTGGCATTCAGTCTGCCGCGGCGACCAGGGATCTGGCTCTGTACAAGGAGTTGGCCCCCGGCAACATTGAGTATGACTCCAAGGGCAAATTCTACGTACTTGGGCGAGACTTTCGACCCCTATTCGACTTTCCCCTGGAACGGGTGCTGTCGTGGCTAACCCAAGGCTTCGGAGACGGAGAGCCAATGCGGATTAAGGCATGGGTGGCCAGCGAGACCCCGTCACGGCTCACCCTCCCGAACCTGGATGTGTTGGCGAGCGTGACTCGTGCGATCCACCAGGAGTGTCCGCTCGGCATCGAGTACCACTCGATCTCCAGTGGCCGGACAGAGCGAAAGATTGTCCCTTTTGCACTGATCGATAACGGGCTGCGCTGGCACGTCCGCGCTTTCGACCGGAAGTCTCAGGAGTTTCGAGATTTCGTCATCACCCGAATCAAGCACCCAGTGGTGCTCAAGGGGCAGGCGGTGGCGGCCCATGAAAAGAGCGATCAAGACATTCAGTGGACCCGAATCGTCGAGCTGGAGCTAGTCCCCCATCCGGATCAGCCCCGGCCAGAGATCACCGAGATGGACTACGGCATGCGCGACGGCGTGCTTCACATGAAGCTGCGAGCTGCCACGGCAGGATATATCCTGCGCAAATGGAGCGTGGACTGCTCCCCAGACCATAGCCTACGCGGCCATGAGTACCGGCTTTGGTTGAAAGATCACCTCGCCATCTACGGTGTGCGCAATGCGCTGCTAGCTCCAGGGTATACGGCGCCAGAAGCTACTGGAGCCAGAGAGGAATACGACTGAAATGCGGATGCATCTGCCTTGCGCAGCTTGTTGCGTCGGTAGAACCAATGAAAACAGAGAGATGAGATGAAGGAATCCTACCTACCGACATTGCTTCGGATGAGGATGCTTATCGGCTTCCTTGGTGAGCGTGCTCAATGCGCCTGGTGGCCAACGGCGTTTTATGAGGCATCGAGCAAGCTCTTCCTGGAGCCGGTCTTCTCGAAAACATCTCGCCTTGCTCAGTATCACGGCATGCTGGAAGCTGCCAGACAATTACACGATGAGCATTTGAGCGTCGGTAGCTACCACCTGTTCAGGCTGCCTGAAGAAGTCGAACAAGACCTGCATGCGATCGTGCAAAGCAGCACGGGAGAAGAACTCGCCAGTCAGACACTGGAGAGCAAAGAGGCTGCGCTGGATGCATTGAAACGCTTGGCCGCGACGAGCGGTACGGCCAGCGTGGGCCCAACGGAGGTCGGAAGCATCAAGGATATCGATTCCACCGAAACCCTGAAGGCCATCGCGGCAGTCTATTTATCAGCGTTCACGCAGAACATCAAAACATATCCGTATCTGCTGGGGTGATCGTGGCCGACAACAAGCCCTATACAACTCAGTTACAAGCAGGCCTCGGGCTCGTCAACGAGACCAAGACGCTGCTCGACCTGTGGTCGCCGGGCATGCTGGCGAATCAGTTGCATCAAGTCGCGCTGGAATCAGGTCGATTCCCAACCGTTACCGCGCGCCGACTCCGCAACATCATCGTCGAATGCTTTGCCCCGCGCTATCTGGTCAATGGTGGTGCACCGGCTGCTCACCTCAAGCGGCTGTCGGCAACGATTTCCACTGCTGATCTGACGCAGCTTCTGCTGGTTTTCACGAGCCGCGCCAATCCCATTCTTGGTGACTTTGTGCGCCACGTTTACTGGGCTCGATACGCCGGTGGATACACACAGATCACCAATGAAGA
>JBHADS010000510.1:0-2792 GCA_041855185.1 Lautropia sp.
CACGGCCTGCATCCGCAGCGGGCTTTCGCCCAGATCCCTCGCCATGCCCGGCAGGGCGGTGTTGACGATGGTGCCGTCGAGCGCCTGCATGAAGAAGCCGAGCGCAACCAGCCAGAGCAGCGCGCTGGCATGGGGGGGGGCGGAGGAGGGGGATGGGTGGGCGGCAGAGGCGGACATCGGACGACGGAGACGGGCGGGGCGAGCGGAGGATCGAGGGGGGATTCTAGACGCGCTCTAGGCGCGGGCGGTGCTCTGTCGTAGGATCGGGGCATGAATCTGATGACCTTGATCAATCGTTTGTTGGCCGGCGGCTCGAAAGGCATGCCGCGCCTGGTGGGTGCGGTGCTGCTGGCGCTGGTGCTCGGATATTCCTTCCTGACCGGGCAGGTGCCCGGCGAGGCGCCGCAAGCCGGCGGGCAGGTCACGGCCCAGCGGGCCTCGACCGGCGGGGGGGCGCAGGCGTCCTCGGCAACCGGGGAGGGGGCCGCCCGGACGGCGCAGCCACCGGGGGCTGCCTCGGCCGACGCGCCGCCGGCCGGCGCCCGAGGGGGCGATCGTGCCGATGCCGGGCGCAGCAGCCTGTCAGGCGCTACGGCGGGGCCCGGCGAGATCCTGGTGTCGCAGTTGCCCCGCGAGGCCCAGGCCACGCTCACCCTGATCCTGAAGGGCGGACCCTATCCCTATGAGAAGGACGGGACGGTCTTCGGCAATCGCGAAGGGCTGTTGCCGAAACAGCGCCGGGGCTACTACACTGAATACACCGTGCGTACTCCGAACGTGAATCATCGGGGAGCGCGGCGCATCGTTGCCGGTGGTGCTGCCGGGCGCCTGGTCGAGTTCTATTACACGGACGACCATTACCAGTCCTTCAAGCGCATCAAGGGCGTCGATGCCGCGGATTGACCCATCCGTGGGATGACTCTCTCTGGCCGGCCGGCGTACCCGGTTCCGTACACGCTCATTGAATAGAATCAGGACCCCATGAGTGCACTGTCGAACATTCCAAGACATGCGGTATTGCCGTTGGGCGCTTATGACAAGGCAGGGCTGGAGCGAGGCGCGCTGCGCATGGACCAGACGCTGCTGCGCTGCGATTGCAGTGCGGCGGCCAGCAAGGCAGATGTGCTGGCCCGGCTGGGTGAAGGCTTGGGTTTGCCGGCTCACTACGGGGCGAACCTGGATGCGCTCTATGATTGCCTGACCGATCTGAAGCCTTCGGAGGAGGCTTCCTCACCGGGCTTTGTGGTGCTGCTGGAGAACCTGCCCGACACCAGCCTGATGCCACGCGAGGAGCGGGATGCCGTGCTGGATGTGTTCCGCGATGCCGCGGATTTCTTCTACGACGAGAACATCGCGTTCCGCGTCTTCTATTCGGTGCGCTGCCCGGCGGCTGCCTGAAGCCGGCCGGAAGCTGGTGCGCCGGTGGCAGCTCAGCGCAGGTCGCCGAGCACGGTCTGCAGCACGGCAAGCCCGACCAGGCCGGCGGTTTCGGTGCGCAGCACGCGGGGGCCGAGCCGGGCTCCCTGCCAACCGGCTGCCAGCGCCAGCCGCACCTCTTCGTCCGACAGCCCCGATTCGGGGCCGCAGAGCAGCCACGCGGTCTGGATGCCGGCGGGTTGCGCCGGTGCCCCGGACGCAGGGGAGCTGCCGGACTCGCTGGCCGGGTTCGTGTCTCCGGTCGGAGCGGCCGGAACGGCGCTGCTGCTCGAAGCCTGGACGGCCAGTGCGTGCTGCGCCTCAGGCCACAGCACCCAGCGCCGCTCGTCCGGCCCCGCCGCAGGCAGGCTACCCAGCCAGCTCGACAGCTGCTGCACGGGCTGGATCGTCGGCAGCCGGTTGCGCTGGGACTGCATCGAGGCCGCCACGATCAGACGCTGCCAGTGCGCCAGCCGCTTCTCGGCGCGGGCGGCATCCAGCTTGACCACGCTGCGTGCCGACAGCAGTGGCATGATCCGGCTGACGCCCAGCTCCACGGCCTTTTCGATGGTCCAGTCCATCTTGTCGGCGGTGCTCAGGCATTGGGCGAGCCCAAGGCATACCGGAGGCGGGGCTTCTGCGGGCTGTGCCCGCAGCAGACGGATGCGGGGCGGCTGCGTGCTCTCCAGCTCGGCCGTCCAGGCCCGTCCCCCGCCGTCGAATACTTCGAGCGGCTCGCCGGGGCGGTGGCGCAGCACGCGCAGCAGATGGTGCGCCGAGGCGTCGTCCAGTGCGAGGGGCTGGGCGGGCAGCGTGGCGGTGGTTTCGAGTGCCTTCAGGCTGGGCAGAAAGATGCGGGGTGTCACGGCAGCAGCGGGCAGACAGGGTTGGGGGGAAGGGGGAGCGTCATCGGGAAGCAGCCGACAGGCCGGTCAGGGATCGTGACGGGTGAGTGGGTCTGGCGGACGGGCAGGGATGCTTCTCCGGGCGGTGGGTGGATGTTGCGAGGCCGATGGTGTGCGGGCGATCGGGCGCTGTTGTGGGGCCGATGGGGCACGGAGGGGCGATCGCCCAGGGGACGGGTTCACCTTCTTTGACCATGAGGGATGCTTGGGCTTCTCAGCAGTATTTTGCAATCTGCGGGATGATGGTCGCCGAATCTGTGCGGCAGGGGCCGGAAGGTTCGCAGGCTTGCCCTTGGTGCGGTGCGTCATCATTCGGTCCCTATCCAGAAGTGGACGGGAAGATTGCAAATAGCTGTTACATTACGGTCCAGTATACTTTGTGGAGGTTCTGAGTAACCGCCTGCAGGAAGTCTCTCACCAACCGACACAGATTCCATCTCACCATGATCAACCACCTGCTATCGAACGACC
>JBHADS010000511.1:0-8473 GCA_041855185.1 Lautropia sp.
CCCTGGGTGTGGCCCTGGCGGTCTGCCTGGTGTGTTCGGTGGTGGTGGCCGGCGCCGCGGTCGGTCTCAAGCCGACTCAGGCCGTCAACCAGCAGTTGGACAAGCAGCGCAACATTCTCGTCATCGCCGGGCTGGCTCAGGCCGATGCCTCGGCCGGCGAGGTGCAGCGCATCTTCAAGGAGCGGATCAAGCCCCGCCTGGTGGATCTGGACACCGGCCGCTATGTCGATGGCCAGAACGCCGCCACCTTCGATCCCCTGAAGGCCGCCAAGGACCCGGCGCAGTCCAAAGCCCTGCCCGGCTCCGAGGACATCGCCTCGATCAAGCGGCGTGAGAATCAGTCGGTGGTCTATCTGGTCGAGAACGATCAGGGGCTGGAAACCCTGATCCTGCCAGTGCGCGGCTATGGCCTGTGGTCCACCCTGCACGGCTTCGCCGCGCTGAAGAAGGATCTCAAGACCGTGGCCGGCTTCGGCTTCTACCAGCACGCCGAAACCCCCGGCCTGGGCGGTGAGGTCGACAACCCGCGCTGGAAGGCGCTGTGGCCCGGCAAGCAGATGCTGGACGACAACGGCAAGCCGGTGCTGCGCATCATCAAAGGCTCCGTCGACCCGAACAGCGCCAACGCCAAGTACCAGATCGACGGCATCGCCGGTGCCACGCTCACCAGCAACGGGGTCAACAACCTGCTGCAATTCTGGCTGGGCCCGAAAGGTTTCGGTCCCTACCTGGCCCAACTGAACGCCGGAGGCAACTGATATGGCACAACCGACCATCAAGGAAGTTCTGCTCGATCCGCTGTTCAAGAACAACCCGATCGGGCTGCAGATCCTCGGGATCTGCTCGGCGCTGGCCGTCACCTCCAATCTGCAGACGGCGGTGGTGATGTCGATCGCGCTCACGCTGGTGACGGGCTTCTCCAGCCTGTTCATCTCGATGATCCGCAGCCAGATCCCCGGCTCGATCCGGATGATCGTGCAGATGGTGATCATCGCCTCGCTGGTGATCGTCGTCGATCAGATCCTGAAAGCCTACGCCTTCTCGCTGTCCAAGCAGCTCTCGGTCTTCGTCGGCCTGATCATCACCAACTGCATCGTCATGGGCCGCGCCGAAGCCTTCGCAATGGCCAACCCGCCGATGCTGTCCTTCTTCGACGGGATCGGCAATGGCCTGGGCTACAGCATCATGCTGATCGGCCTGGGCATCATCCGCGAGCTGTTCGGCGCCGGCAAGCTGTTCGGCATCAGCATCATGCCGGTGGTCAATGACGGCGGCTGGTACGTGCCCAATGGCCTGCTGCTGCTGCCGCCCTCGGCCTTCTTCCTGATCGGCCTGTTCATCTGGGCCCTGCGCACCTGGAAGAAGAATCAGGCCGAAGCGCCCGCCTTCAAGATGGCGCCCCACGTGATCGAACGCGAGGAGTATTGAGATGGAACATTATCTGAGCCTGCTCTTCCGCTCCGTGTTCGTCGAGAACATGGCGCTGGCATTCTTCCTCGGGATGTGCACCTTCATCGCCATCTCGAAGAAGGTGGAGACGGCCATCGGCCTGGGCATCGCCGTCGTGGTGGTGCAGACCATCACGGTGCCGGCCAACAACCTGATCTATCAGTATCTGCTGAAGGATGGCGCACTGGCCTGGGCCGGACTGCCCGACGTGGACCTGAGCTTCCTGGGCCTGCTCTCCTACATCGGCGTGATCGCCGCCATCGTCCAGATCCTGGAGATGCTGCTGGACAAGTACGTCCCCAGCCTCTACAACGCGCTGGGCGTGTTCCTGCCGCTGATCACCGTCAACTGCGCCATCATGGGCGGCACGCTGTTCATGGTCGAACGCGACTACAACCTCGGCGAAAGCGTGGTCTACGGCCTGGGTTCGGGCTTCTCGTGGGGGCTTGCCATCGCCCTGCTGGCCGGCATCCGTGAAAAACTGAAGTACAGCGACGTGCCCGTCGCCCTGCAGGGCCTGGGCATCACCTTCATCACCATCGGGCTGATGGCGCTGGGCTTCATGTCGTTCTCGGGCGTGCAGCTCTGAGTCAGGAGGAAATGCCAACATGAATACCGAAATCCTGCTCGGCGTCGGCATGTTCACGGCCATCGTGCTGTCGCTGGTCGTGGTCATCCTGTTCGCCCGCTCCAAGCTGGTCTCCAGCGGCGATGTGACGATCGAGATCAACAACGAGCGCACCATCACCGTGCCGGCCGGCGGCAAGCTGCTGCAGACCCTGGCTGGCCAGGAGATCTTCCTGTCCTCCGCCTGCGGCGGTGGTGGCACCTGCGCCCAGTGCAAGTGCATCGTCGAAGAAGGCGGCGGCGAAATGCTGCCCACCGAGGAATCGCACTTCACCCGCCGTGACGCCGCCGAAGGCTGGCGCCTGTCCTGCCAGACCGCCGTCAAGCAGAACATGAAGATCCGCGTGCCGGAAGAAGTGTTCGGCGTGAAGAAGTGGGAATGCACCGTCGAATCCAACGACAACGTCGCCACCTTCATCAAGGAGCTGACCCTGCGCCTGCCCGAAGGCGAGAACGTCGACTTCCGCGCCGGCGGCTACGTGCAGCTGGAATGCCCGCCGCACACCGTCAACTACAAGGACTTCGACATCCCCGAGGAATACCGGGCCGACTGGGACAAGTTCAACCTATGGCGCTTCGTCTCCAAAGTCGACGAGACCGTGATCCGCGCCTACTCGATGGCGAACTACCCCGAAGAAAAGGGCATCGTCAAATTCAACATCCGCGTGGCCACCCCGCCCCCGAACCGCGACGACCTGCCCCCCGGCAAGATGTCCTCCTGGGTCTTCAACCTGAAACCGGGCGACAAGGTCACGGTCTACGGTCCCTTCGGCGAATTCTTCGCCAAGGAAACCGACAACGAGATGGTGTTCATCGGCGGCGGTGCCGGCATGGCGCCCATGCGCTCGCACATCTTCGACCAGCTCAAGCGCCTGAACAGCAAGCGCAAGATCTCCTTCTGGTACGGAGCACGCTCGCTGCGCGAAGCCTTCTACGTCGACGAATACGACAAGCTGCAGGCCGAAAACCCGAACTTCACCTGGCACCTGGCGCTGTCCGACCCGATGCCCGAAGACAACTGGACCGGCATGACCGGCTTCATCCACAACGTGCTGTATGAAAACTACCTGAAGGATCATCCGGCACCCGAGGACTGCGAATACTACATGTGCGGACCTCCGATGATGAACGCCGCCGTCATCAAGATGCTGCTCGACCTCGGCGTCGAACGCGACAGCATCTTCCTCGACGACTTCGGCGGCTGAGCACCGCCACCGCAGCCCCGGATCGGCGACCATCCATCGCGCCGCCGATCCCCGGGCCGCTTCGGCGCACAACACTCAAGGGGGCTTCGGCCCCCTTTTTTCATGGTTCATCGTGCGATCAAGGGAAAGGCGCGATGAAGCTTTTTCATGAGTGGCGCAGGTTTACGGAAGCCAGCTGGCAGACAAGCGGCAGATCAGCAAAAGAAAATCCCCTCGTCCAACGCTGATGGATTTTCTGAGAGCTTTCGGAGACTGCATCCAAACACACCGCTCTGTTGTGTTCCAGAGCCCACACTCGGAACCATGAGCCCCAATGGCGACTGCCACGCTCGCTAGAATGAAAAATCCCAGCGATCACCGACAGGCATGGTTCAGCGATGCAGTTCATAGCGAACGGTCCGAATGTCCCCAACGCGCTCGTGCATGCACACGAAGAAGGCCGCGTAGTGTTTTTCTGCGGAGCGGGTATTTCTTACCCAGCGGGTTTGCCTGGGTTCAAAGGACTTGTCCAAGAAATATATGAACGATGCAATACGTCCCAGGATGGATTCACCACGGAACACTTGGCCTTTGATCGAGGCCAATATGACCAGACCCTGGGCTTACTGGAACGGCGCCTACCTGGGGGACGAACTGCTCTCAGAGCCTGTTTGCCGCAGATCCTGCAACCCGATCTCCAACCCGAACGCGCGCTGAACACCCATACTGCGTTATTGCGTCTCGCCCGCACTCCAGACGATGCCCTGCGGCTGGTCACAACCAATTTTGACCGCCTCTTCCATCTAGCCGCCAAGCGCACCCAGCAGAAGTTTCAGAGCTGGGCTGCCCCTACACTACCGGTTCCCAAGAAAAGCCGATGGGACGGTTTGGTCTTTCTGCATGGACTGTTGCCCGAAGAAGCGGATGACACCACGGGACTGAACCACCTGGTGCTGACCAGTGGCGACTTCGGGCTGGCCTATCTGACGGAACGCTGGGCAGCACGTTTCGCCAGCGAGTTGTTCCGGAACTACGTCGTCTGTTTCGTGGGTTACAGCATCAACGATCCGGTCCTGCGCTATATGATGGACGCTCTGGCAGCCGATCGGATGCAGGGAGAGATCACCCCTCAAGCATGGGCGTTTGCTGGCTGCCAGCCAAAGGGCGAAGAAAATGCCAAAGAAGAATGGGAAGCCAAAGGCGTTATCCCCATTCTCTATCATACCCCCACAGCCGACGACCATTCCGCACTGCACAAGACACTGCATGAATGGGCAAAGACCTACAGCGACGGATCAAATGGCAAAGCTGCGATCGTCGAGGAACTCGCCTTGACCCAGCCCCAGCCCACAACGCAAGATGATTTCGTCGGTCGAATGCTATGGGCCTTGTCCGACCGCTCGGGGTTACCAGCCAAGCAGTTTGCACGCATCAACCCGGCGCCGCCTCTGGAATGGTTGTTGAACGCCTTCACCCAAGCATATTTTGGTCACAGTGATCTGAGCCATTTCGACGTTCCCCCGCGACCGGAGACAGACGAAAAGCTCAAATTCAACCTGATCGATCGGCCGGCCTCCTATGAACGCGCCCCCCGGATGCTGCTGGCTTCCCACCACTCCCAAGATAGCAAATGGGACGAGGTGATGATGCACATTGCCGTGTGGTCCTGCCGGCATCTGAACGACCCCAGGCTCATCCTCTGGGTTGCACAGCAAGGGGGCCACCTGCACGGTGAATGGCATCGACTCATCCAAAGGCAGCTGGATAAACTGGCCGATCTGGAGAGGGCTGGCGACACAGCCCAACTGGACGATATCCGTTCAAATGCTCCCAACACCATCCTCTGCCCACCGATGCGCGCGCTATGGCAGTTAGTACTTGGGGGTCATGTTGGTATAGCAGCCTCCTCAGCCACGAATCTGTACAGTTGGAGACAACGCTTTGAACGCGATGGCCTGAGCACCGCACTTCGCATGGAGCTACGGCAACTACTCACACCGAAAGTGATATTGACAGCCCCATCTCAATCGCGCGTAGAGACAACCAAAGACGAAGCTCACCCACGAATGCGGCAGTTGGTGAACTGGGATATTGTCATGGCTGCTCAAGATGCCCGTTCTACGTTATACCCGTGTGAAAGCGAGCGCTGGAGCGTCGCATGGCCACAACTGATGGGCGACATCCAGCAGCTGTTATATGACACACTGGATCTGATACGTACGCTGGGAGAGGCTGACAAGCATCACGACCCTTCCTTCTTGGTGCTGCCCTCCATCGAACCACACCAGCAAAACAAGCATACTCGCGCATGGACCCTGCTGATCGAATTGCTGCGCGACGCCTGGACAGCCATCAAGGACACAGACCCAAAGCGCGCAAGACGCATTGCCGAGCACTGGTTCGAGCTGCCGTACCCCACATTCAAACGTCTTGCCCTCCATGCTGCCAGTCAGGATGAGCTCATTCCGCCCGAGCATTGGGTGCGCTGGTTGCTGGCCGATGAGGCCCACTGGCTGTGGTCTGTGGGCACAAAGCGGGAGGTATGCCGGTTACTGGTAAAGCGAGGGAGGCATCTGGAGAATGCTAGCGATGTGCAACGCCAGTTGGAGACTGCAATCCTGGCGGGTATGCCCGACGATATGTTCCGAAAAGACCTTGATCTCACACCCGATCAACGAGAACTCGCCCGCAACAAAGGAATTTGGCTTCGCCTCTCCAAACTGACGCAGGCCGGACTGCCGCTGGGTTCCCCTGCAGCCACAAGACTGAATGAAATTCGTCAAGCCCACCAAGAATGGACCATCTCCGGAGATGAGCGCGATGAATTTTCTATCTGGCGGTCCGGGTCAGGTGATCCGGATTCCAAAGCTGACCTGGAACGCAATGCAGCACCACGAAATCGTAAGGAACTGGGGACATGGCTACTCGCGCCTACCGCCCCTCAGGACAATTTATTCCATGACACTGGATGGCACTACGTGCTTCAAACACGCTTTTTCCATAGCCTGTTTGCCTTGTGCGATCTGGCAGATCGGGGCATATGGCCTGTGGATAAATGGCGCATCGCACTGGGAGTATGGTCAGCTTCGGGCGATCGTATGGCAGCCCGCTCATGGCGATACGCTGCGCCGCTGGTACGTCGGATGCCCGACGACGTGATCCAGAAAACCGATTCTCTTGGTTTCTGGCTTCGCGCCACCTCCAAACTGCTTGATTGCCCCGAGGACCAGGCGCAGCTGATAGCGCTGTGCCGCAGGATGATCGAACTGCCAGAGACGACGACAGCTACCGTCGCAGAGGCCCTCATCAACCTTTTGTTCAAACGAAAGCCAAAGAGTGATGGCGGCATTCCCGAGGATCTCAAATCGTTGTTCACTCAACTTTGTGATACCGAACACCACCGATTTCGTGATGCCCGAAGAATATTGGGCGTTCATCTGATCGATTTCTTCATCGTCGATCGCCCATGGACGGAACAGCATCTGCTGCCCCGCTTCAGCTGGAATGATCCGCTCGAAGCCAAAGCCGTATGGGAAGGCTTTCTTCGTTCACCACGGATAAACATCCCTCTTTTGGCGAACAGCGCCTTCAAATCGTCATTGCTTGGCTACGCCGAGCATTGCAGCGAAGTACCTGACGAAATCGATCAGCAGTTTGTACGATTTCTGACCCACGTAGCCCTGCGAATGCCCGATGGCTACACGGCAAACGACTTCCGTGCTGGCATTGGTCGACTGCCCCCAACAGGACTGGAGGTCGTTGCCAGAACACTCGCCAATGCGCTGGATGCCGCTGGCGATAAACGAGAGGCTTACTGGAAGAACACCATCCTCCCCTTCTGGAAGGAAATCTGGCCCAAAGACCGCAAGTACATCACCCCAGATATTGCATTCTCGCTCGCCCGGTTGAGCATAGCGGCGGGCGGAGAGTTTCCCGCTGCCCTCGATGCAGTCAAGAGCTGGTTAGTTCCGGTCAAGCGACCCGACCAAGTCATCCTGTCGCTTGCCGAGTCTGACCACTGTCGACACTTTCCGGCGGAATCACTCCAGCTTCTGCGTACCGTAGCAGACAGGAACGCCACAGACCTGTTACTGCCAGCTGAAATGGAACAATGCCTGAACGAAATCAAAGAAAGCCGCGCGGACCTGAGCGAGCAACGCGGCTATAGGGAGCTGCGCGACTGGTACGAACGCAACCGAATCCGCTGAGACCGAAGAGCCCGCAACGCTCAGGCAGATCCGCCTCCCGGCCTGAGCGCCTCATCAAACCACTGCCCAGTTTTCCAGCCTCAACCCGGGGAGCCGGCCGAACTCCCCCATATTGTTGGTCACGAGCGTACATCCCTCGGCCATCGCATGGGCGGCAATCCAGAGATCGTTGGCGCCTATCGGCGAGCCCTTGTCCTTCATCAAGGCAGCAAATTTTGCATGATGACTGCACATGGCATGGCTGGCTTGGTACAGCACAGGGATACTGTCCGCCAACAGATGAAAACGGCGCCTGGCCTGCTCCGGCCGGCTGCTGCGCTCAGCGCCCTTCAGCAGTTCTGCCCATGACACAAAGGACATGCACAATGCATCGTCCGGCCTCAGCCCTGCCACACGGGCCACGACTTCAGGTGGGCGCTGTTTGATCAGGTAGATCAGTATGTTGGTGTCCAGCATGTAGCGCATCAGAATGAATCCCGCTCCTGATCCGGCAAGGGATGTGCCTTATCCGTTTCCAACTCCTGAAAAATGGCCTCCCTGTCCGCCTGCGCCAAATCATCGAAGGACAATAGCGCAGCCATCAGCTTGTCAGCCCGTTCTTCCGGGCTGTCTGGCAACGGACGTACCAGCAGATCGCCCTGTTCCGTGCGTGTGATGCTCACCCGCTGTGCGTCGATCCGAAACGCTTTCGGGATACGCAAAGCCTGACTATTGCCATTCATGAAAACACGACTGTTCAGTGTACGAGTCATCGCTTCTGTGTCGGGTCTGCCGAGCCGTATAGATGTACGCCATGTGTGTATTCTACAGCACCTGTCCAGCAGCTATCCGACACCATTCATCGCCCCGCCCTGTCCCGTCGCGCCCAAGAACACAGCCCATCACGCCGGCTTCGGCCCCCTTTTTTCATGCTTTATCGGCGATCAAGGTTCGGCGACTGCAAGGGCTGGGTTCCGCTGCGCACCGGCATACCTTCCCGCTGGGCTGGGCTGGCCTCGCTTTGTC
>JBHADS010000512.1:0-4258 GCA_041855185.1 Lautropia sp.
CTCATTGCTGTCCGATGGCACGCTGCGCGTGCTGGCAATCGCTGCCGCCATGCTGTCAGCGCCCGAAGGCAGTCTGGTCGTCATCGAAGAAATCGACAATGGGGTGCATCCCAGCCGGGCGAAGCATTTGCTGCAGCAGATTCAGTCTGTGGCTGCACGTCGTAACCTGCGGGTCTTGTTGTCCACGCATAACCCGGCACTGCTCGATGCGCTGCCGGATGCTGCAGTGCCCGATGTGGTGTTCTGCTATCGAGACATCGAGTACGGTGCCAGCCGATTGGTGCGTCTGGCCGATGTGCCCGCCTATCCAGAGCTGATTGCACAGGGGACGCTGGGGCAGCTGATGACTTCGGGCGTGCTGGAACGCTTCGTCAAATACCAGCCCAGCAGCGCCGAGCGAAAACAGCGTGCACTGGCATGGCTGGAGCAGCTACGCGAGGAGGGGGACGGTGGCTGAGATCGTCCTGCTGGATACCTCCGTCTTCCTCAACGTGCTGGACGTGCCGGGATTCAACCAATCTCGTGACCAGGTGCTGCGAGAGTTCGAGAGGCGCGTGAACAATGGTGATCATTTCCTGCTGCCCTTGGCGTCGGTCTGGGAAAGCGGCAACCACATTGCACACCTGAGCGATGGCAGGCTGCGTCGTCGCCATGCCCAGCGCCTTTACGAGCAAGTACGTGCAGCGGTCGGCGGTAGCGCTCCCTACCGGCCAACCTATTTCCCTTCCCCGGGCGAGTTCTTGGCCTGGATGAAAGATTTTCCCGACTACGCTCAACGGAGCAAGTCAAGCCAGAAGACGGGGGAAGGCACCAGCCTCGGCGACCTCAGTATCATCAAGGAATGGGAGCGCGCATGTAGCCTGCATCCGATGAGCCGCGTGCGTATCTGGTCGCTGGACCAGGATTTGTCCAGCTACGACCAGAAACCTCGAGGTTGAATCTTGGAGCGCAGAGATGAGCGTATCCCCCAGTCCCTGCTGTACCCCGGCCGCGTCGCGCGAAAGACACTGCCGGGGGTGTCTCGTTATCATTGAGCGTGTCGTGCATTCGACTCCCCGGGCGTCGGGCACCCTGCATCCATCGTGCATCGTGCCTCGCGCGACGGGCAAGGCTGGTCAGGCTGCGGTGTGACCGGTCGCTCTGCGCTCTGGGCCTGGCGGGGGAGGCGGATGCATCAGATGCCCTGGCACACCCTGCGGGCATCTATCTTTGTCCGATATCGTTGGAGTCGTCATGCAATACAACCCAGCCTTCGTCGCGCACCGTCCTATCCTTACAGCCGAGGACAAGCGGTACTTGCACGGGCTGGCGGCCAAGTATCCGTTGGATCACTGCAAGCAGGATGCGCGCAGCTACCAGGATACCGTCGTCGATTTTGTCCACACCTCGGCGCAGATGGTGGGCAACGCCTACGAGCGCGCCGAAACCGCCACCCTGCTGAATCAGGGCAATACGGCCGGCGGCAAGCGCTATACCGATGCTGTCATGCTGGTCAATCTGCGCGATGCGCTGAGCGGCGCGATGGCGACCGTGCCCAGCACCGTATTCGATGCCACCTATGTCTGTGAGCTGCACCGCCTGCTGATGCGCGGGCTGTTGCCCGAGAACGAGCAGGGGCAGGTGCGCAGTGCCGGGCCGCGTGCCGGTGCGCCGATCGATGCACTGCCGGTCGATCCGGACCGTCTGAAGATCGGCATGCAGATCATCATGGCCGAGGCCGCCAAATATACCGATCCCTTCGAGCTGGCGATCTATCTGCACTGCAACCTGGCCTACCTGCAGTATTTCAGCGCGGGCAACCGGCGCGTCGCACGACTGATGCAGACCGCGGCCCTGGTGCGCAGCGGTCTGCTGCCGCTGTTCATCAAGGAAGAACTGAGCGAGAAGTACCAGCGCAGCACCGTCCGCTATGGCGAAACCGGCGAATACGCTCCCTACGTTGCCTTCTTCAAGGAGAACTACGAGCTGGCGGTGGCGCAGCTGCTGGGTGCGGGACGCCAGCCGCTCAGCGAATACGAGGCCGACGAGGTCAAACGCCGGATCTCGCAATTGCCCGATCTGGCGGGCAGCTCGGGCGCGGCCCAGGTGTTCTGGCTGCTGGCGCGCGAAGCGATCCGCACCAACCGCATCGCCAGCCAGATCAACTGGCACGAAGTCGAGCGTCGTGCCATCCACAAGGCGCTGGCCGAAGACGGGCTGTCGCCCGACGACGTGGCGGCCGTCATCATCCGCTACAGCCCTGGCGCCGTCTCGGTCGAAAAACAGCAGGCTGTCCAGGAGGACATCAAGCGCCTGACCCCCGAGCTGCGCGCCCAGAACCTCAAGTGGCGGATGCTGTAAGCCACCTCATCATCTCGTCCACCTCGGCCGGATACCCGACCGTACCCGGCCCGGACAGGGCTTGCAGGGCATAGCCGGACCCCGCAGCCTCGTTGGCGTTGGCGTTGGCGTTGGCGCTGGCACTGGAACCGGCGTAGGCGCTGGCATCGGCGCCGTCGCCGGAACCAGCAACGGACCCACTCCCAATCCCGGCCACTGCCCCGGCCTTGGCATCAGCCAGCCGCAGCTCGTCGGGCGCGCTCTGCAGCAGCGCATCCAGCGTCAGCACTGTACCGGCGTTCGCATCCTGCCATGCATGGAGCGGAGATGCGTCGTCGGCAGCCGCGAACGCGCCGAACAACGCCTTGCCCACCACGACAGCGTCCGCCCCCGTGTTTCCTGCTTCCGTCTCATCGGCTGCGACGAACTGCTTGCCGACCACGACCGTATTGCGCTCAGCTTCGGTGATGGTGATGGTTTCCTGCTTCGTGCCGGCAGCGGGCGTGTTGCCGTTCAGCGTGGGGTTCTCGCCGTCTTTTTCTCCGGGAGCACCGCTGTTCACCACCCGGCCCTGCACTTCCTGGAAGATGATCTTGCCGCCGTTGTTGTAGGTGGTGTCCCAGCTCAGGCGTGAAATTTCGTCGGTGCTCAGGACCTGGCCTTCGGCAACTGCGGTGACGGTTGCATTGCTGTCCTTCGAGCTGTGCAGCCTCAGTGGGTGCTCGTAGTCGTTGTATTCGAGTACATAGCCGTTCAGGCGGACGTTCGCGTCGCTGCCGCTATGGAGCCACGTATCCTTGCTGCCGCCGATATCACTGTGGCCGAAGAAGGAGCGGGCCAGCCAGCTCTCTTCCTCGGGTGTATCGATCGATAGCAGCTTCGCGTTGGCGGCCTGCGCACGGGCCTCGGCCTCGGCCCTGGTCAAGCCACCATCCACCTTGATCAGCTCATACACGTCAGGACGGGGATCCTGTTTCGTAGCCACTTCCCAATTGATGATGCGCTGCGTTTCGTCGTGGTCACTGTTCTCGTAGGCTTCAATAAACTGGACCTTGAAGTAGCGCGGTGCGTCCGCGCCACTGCCCGTATTGATGAAACTCTCCCTCGGCAGAAAACTGATGCCGTTGTTGATCGCCACCAGGTTGGCGGGATCGGTGCCGTCGGCCTGCAGCGGTGCGCTTGCCTCGTTCAGAGTGACGGTCTGCAGTTTTGAACCAGCAATGGCCCGTTGGGTCGCATCCAGCGCCTGAAACTTGAACGAGCCGCCGGTGGTGGTGCTGGCATCCCAGCGGATATTGTCGAAATCCTCCCGTGCCACGATGATGGCAGCGCTTCCTGGGCTGCCGGTGCCCAGCTCCTGAATCTGGCCGTCGTCGCGAACCAGGGTCAGGGCCGATACATCAGGCGCCGTATCACCGTCTTCCACGGCAGCCGGATCGATCCGGACATAGCTGGGCTCCGTGGTCGGGTCGGTGCCGGCAAACAGGCTGCGGTCGAGCCAGACATGCTGATCATGGGGGACGTTCAGCATGGGGCTCGGGCTTCCCGGGTAGGTCGGTGCCGGCGGAGATTCGTGGATCGAATAGGTGAGGGGCGAGGCGCCTTCGATCGGTCGCTGCTGCGGGTCCAGCGGAATGAAGCTGAAGGTGCCGCCGGCGTTGCTTGCCACCTCCCATGTGATGCGGAAAAAGTCTGCGGCAGCCACGATGCTGCCGGGCTGCAGAGCCTCCCGGGCTTTGCCGGAGTCGGAGTCTTCCTTCAGATAGAGCGCGGATTCGTCGGGCAGCGTGTCTCCTTGCTCGTTGATGGATACGATGCGGATATGGGTGGCCATGTGGGAACCGCGCGCACCACTGCCCTCAAAAGCGGGGCGGCCGTAACTTGCAACACTATTCCACGGCACATTCTTGTCGGCATGGGTGGGGCCGTACACCGGCAC
>JBHADS010000513.1:0-2939 GCA_041855185.1 Lautropia sp.
CCGGCTGGCCCGTGCGGCCGCCAGCGAACGACCGACCCATGAATCTTCAACAATTGCGTTCCGTTCGGGAGGCCGTCCGACGTGGTTTCAATCTGACGGAAGTGGCCCGTGCACTGCATACCTCCCAGCCGGGCGTCAGCCGGCAGATCCGCGAGCTGGAAACCGAACTGGGCTTCGAGCTGTTCGTCCGCTCGGGCAAGCGTCTGACCTCGCTGACCCAGGCCGGCGCACTGGCCGTGCCGATCATCGAAGGCATCCTCAACGGCGCCGAGAACCTGTTGCGCAGCGGCGAGGAGTATGCACGCCAGTCCACCGGCAAGCTCTCGATTTCGGCCACCCACTCGCAGGCACGCTATGCGCTGCCCGATGCGGTGCGCGACTTCCGGCAGCGCTATCCGGATGTGACCCTGCATCTGCACCAGGGATCGCCCTCGCAGGTGGCCGAGATGCTGCTCGAAGGCGAAGCCGACATCGGCATCGCCACCGAGGCGCTCAGCGAATACGAAGGGCTGGTCACGCTGTCCTGCTATCGCTGGACCCACAGCGTGGTCGTGCCTCCCGGGCATCCGCTGCTGGACGATGAGAAACTGAACCTGGCGCGCATCGCCCAGTTTCCGGTCATCACCTACAGCGCCGGCTTCACCGGGCGCTTGCACATCGACAACGCCTTCAAGAGCGAGCAGCTCGACCCGGACATCGTGCTGACGGCGATGGATGCCGACGTGCTGAAGACCTATGTGGAAATGGGCCTCGGTGTCGGCATCATCGCCTCGATCGCCTTCGACGAGGAACGCGACACCCGCCTGCGGGCCATCGATGCCGGCCACCTGTTCCCGGTCAACACCACTCGCCTGGCCTTCCGGCGCGGCAGCTTCCTGCGCAGCTACGTCTACGACTTCATCGAGACGTTCGCCTCGCCCCTGACCCGCGAAGTGGTCGATCAGGCCGCCAACCAGTCGCCGGGCATCGACTTCCAGATCTGAAGCTGCGGCAGCCCCGTCACCCGGGCCGCGGGACCGCCCGGGATGGCCGTGGGCGGACACATGACGCTTCCGCCCGCGCCTGCACGTTCCGCCAGCACCCATACGGGTTCTGCCACCAGCAGGGTCCGCGCGACAGGCAGTGGACTCCCTGTGCGCATTCCCTGCGGCCGCTCCGGTCCCGGCATCAGGGGGCCAGGGTCGGTATCGCGCACGGATCGTCGAGGCCGCGCGGATCAGGCCGTGCTCAGATCACCGAGACAGTGCTCAGAACACCGAGACCGTGCTCAGATCATCGAAGCGGGATCGGCGGGCTGGCGTTCGCCTTCGGCACCCGACCAGTCGACACCGGCCTCGAAGCGGGTTTCCTGGCGCGCCCGCAGATGGACGGTTTCACCCTTGTTCAGGCCGATCTGCTGCTTCAGCGCCAGATAGCGGGTCCGGGACATCTCCACATCGATGAAGCTGCCATCGTCGAGCCGACGGAATTCGAGACGGGTACGCGGCCCCACCGTCAGCGCTTGCGAGAAAGCCACGGGCAGCGTGCCCGCCTCGGAAACGCCGAGCACATCGATCTCGTGCGGACGCACATAGACCACATCCTTGCTGGCGGAGTCGGCCGGCCCGTCGAAATGGCCGCGGAACAGGTTCACATCGCCCAGGAACTTCAGCACGAAGGGCGTGGCCGGACGGTCATAGACCTCCTCGGGGGAGCCACTCTGCTCGACCCGGCCCTTGTTCAGCACCACCACGCGGTCGGCCACTTCCATCGCCTCGTCCTGGTCGTGCGTCACGAACACGCTGGTGACATGCATCTCGTCGTGCAGACGGCGCAGCCAGCGGCGCAGTTCCTTGCGCACCTGCGCATCGAGCGCTCCGAAGGGCTCGTCCAGCAGCAGCACCCGGGGCTCAACCGTCAGTGCCCGGGCGAGCGCGATCCGCTGCCGCTGTCCCCCCGAGAGCTGCGAGGGGAAGCGCTCGGCCAGCCAGTCGAGCTGCACCATCTTCAGAAGGCTCATCACCTTGTCGCGGATCGCCTCCTCGGAGGGGCGGATGCCACGCGGCTGCACCCGCAGGCCGAAGGCGACGTTCTCGAAGATGCTCATGTGGTTGAACAGCGCATAGTGCTGGAACACGAAGCCGACCTGTCGCGCGCGCGGATCGTCGTGAGTCGCGTCCTTGCCGTGAAAGAGCACCCGGCCGCTGTCGGGCTGCTCCAGCCCCGCGATGATCCGCAGCAGCGATGTCTTGCCCGAACCCGAAGGCCCGAGCAGTGCCACCAGCTCGCCCGAGCCGATTTCCAGCGAGATATCGTCGCAGACGACGGTCTTGCCGAAACGCTTGTTCAGGTTCTCGATCAGAATGCTCATGTCTTTCCGTTTCTGTTGCGTTGGATGGGTTCCGCTCAGATCCCGAAGGCGTTCCAGAGTTCGGCGTCCTCTTCCTGCATCCGGAACAGCTCGACTTCGGGTGCCGTCACCGCCAGTGCCTGCGACACCATGCTTCCGGGCGGTACGCTGCGGGTCAACCAGACGTTGCCGCCGATGACCGAGCCGCGACCGATGGTGACGCGGCCCAGCACCGTCGAACCGGCGTAGATCACCACCTCGTCCTCGAGGATCGGGTGACGTGCCTCGCCCTTGACCAGCGAGCCATCCTCGCCCTGCCGGAAGCGCTTGGCGCCCAGGGTGACGTTCTGGTAGAGCCGCACCCGGCTGCCGATGACGGCGGTCTCGCCGATCACCACGCCGGTGCCGTGGTCGATGAAGAAGTGATCGCCGATGGTGGCGCCCGGATGGATGTCGATGCCGGTGACGGAATGGGCCAGTTCGGCAATCACCCGCGCCGTCAGCGTCATGCCCTGCTGGTAGAGCAGATGCGCCAGACGATGGTGGATCATCGCCCAGACGCCGGGATAACAGACCAGCACCTCGTCCAGGCTGCGCGCTGCCGGATCGC
>JBHADS010000514.1:0-6937 GCA_041855185.1 Lautropia sp.
AAACAGCAGACATCACCGGGCTCCTGCAGATAGAGGTGTCATGATTCGCGTAATTTAACAAATGATTCTCATCATCATAACGATAGACGTTCCTATACCAATGGAAATGCCGACGCAGACGCAGTCTTGCCATGGAAAGGTCGAAGCAGGCGTGAAGACAGGCATGAAAAGAAAGCGGCGCCTCGTGGACGCCGCCGCTCAGGTGTTCAAGGCCCGTTCAAGGCCCCGTCAATGCCTGCACGCTCAGCGCTTGTCCAGCCGCCGGGAGATGTGGTTGCCGACGGTCTGGATCAGCTGGACCAGCACCACGAGAATGGCGACGGTCAGCAGCATGATCTCGGTCTGGAAGCGATAGTAGCCGTAGCGGATGGCCAGATCGCCAATGCCGCCGGCGCCGACGACACCGGCCACCGCCGAGTAGGACAGGAAGCTGATGCTGAGCACGACCAGCGCCTGGACGATGCCCGAGCGGGCCTCGACCAGCAGCACCCGCCAGATGATCTGGCGCTCGCTGGCGCCCATCGCGTGAGCCGCCTCGATGACGCCACGCGGCACTTCGCGCAGGTTCTGCTCCACCAGCCGGGCGAAGTACGGGATGGCGGCCACCGACAGCGGCACCGAGGCGGCCAGCGGGCCGATCGAGGTGCCGACCAGAAAGCGGGTGATGGGCACCAGGGCCACCAGCAGGATGATGAAGGGGAAGGAGCGCACCATGTTGACGACCCAGCCCGCCGCCGCATAGAGCCAGCGGTTTTCGAGCGACTGGCCCGGACTGAGCAGGAACAGCCAGATGCCGAGCGGGCCGCCCAGCAGCACGGCTGCGCTCAGCCCGATGCCCAGCATCAGGAAGGTCTGGCCGATGGCGACCCACAGTTCGGGCAACACGGCCACGATCGATGCGTAGCTCTCGGCCCAGTTGATGTCAAACATCGCTCTGCCCTCCGGCCTCGACGGCCCGTGCCGCCTGGCGCGCCTGTTTTGCCCGTTGGGCATCGATCACCACCGCCAGCTCCCGCCCCAGTCCGGAGATCGGTGCCAGCGGCTGCTCACTGCTCAGATCCATCTGCTCGACCAGCAGTCCCTGTTCGAGCACGGCCACCTGCTTGCACAGCGCCTGCACCACCGACAGCTCGTGGGTGACGATGACGATGGTGACACCGAGTCGTTGGTTGATTTCCTTCAGCGTCGCCAGCACCGAGCGGGTGGTCTCGGCATCCAGCGCCGAGGTCGGCTCGTCACAGAGCAGCACGGCCGGATGAGGTGCCAGCGCCCGTGCGATCGCCACCCGCTGCTTCTGCCCACCCGAGAGCTGGGCCGGGTAGACATCAAGCTTGTCGGCCAGACCCACCACCTCGATGCACTCACGCACCCGCCGGTCGATGTCGACACGGCTGTGGCCGCCGTGGATGCGCAGCGGAAAAGCCACGTTGTCGAAGACGGTGGCATTCTGCAGCAGGTTGAACTGCTGGAAGATCATGCCGATTTTCTGGCGCGCGGCGCGCAGCTGGGACTTGCCGAGCGCGGTCAGCTCCTGGCCGGCCACAAAGACCCGGCCACTGTCCGGGCGCTCCAGCAGATTGATCAGTCGCAGCAGCGTGGATTTACCGGCGCCACTACGGCCAATCAGCCCCATCGCATCGCCCTGATTGACGAGCAGCGATACCTCCCGCAAGGCATCGAAGCGCCCCTGATCCGGCAGCTCGAAGGACTTGCACAGCCGCTCCAGCCGGATCAAAGGTGTATTCGGGTTCATGTCTGACAACGAAAACCTCCGCACCCACATTGCGCGCCGGCGTCATCGCAGCGGCCCCGCCCGGGACCGGCACTGAAAATGGCCTGCATGGCGAGCCACGCTGCCGGCAAATAGAGAATGTTAACTCAGCGCGGCACGGCGGCACGGATCGCCCGTCGCCATCCATGTCGAATTACCGCGCTGGGCGCGGACACGAGGGGTGCAGGCAGGTCCGGGCATCGGCCTGCCCCAGCGACGCTCGGCGCGCAGGCGCTTCAGGCATCCATGCCCAGCTCGCGGATGCGACGGCTGATGGTGTTGCGACCGATGCCCAGGCGGCGTGCAGCCTCGATGCGGTGGCCCCCGCTGGCACGCAGCGCCTCGCGGATCAGCACCCGCTCCAGATCCTCGCCGAAGCGCTGCATCAGCCCGGTGTCTTCCGAGTCCGCCAGTACACGGCGCACCTCCTCGCCCAGCAAGCCTGCCCAGCGGCCGGGCTGCAGCGCCTCCGCCGTATCGGCGCCCATGCGGCTGCCCTGCGGCGGCGCGACGGCCGGGCTATCTGCCGGGGCCGCAACTGGCTGGGCGGCCGGCGCGGGCGGCTGCGGCGCTGCGCTCCCGCCGGGGGCCGGCATCCGTTGCAGCAGCTCCGGCGGCAGATCCTCCACCGTCACCACCGGCCCAGGCGCCATCACCGTCAGCCAGTGACAGACATTCTCCAGTTGCCGCACGTTGCCGGGCCAGGGCAGCCCCGCCAGCACCTCGGCGGCTTCGGCCGTCAGCCGCTTGGGCTCGGTGCCCAGCGTCGCGGCGCTCTTGCCCAGAAAATGCGCGGCCAGCAGCGGCACGTCCTCGGCACGCTCGCGCAGCGGGGGCAGCCGCAGCCGGATCACGTTGATCCGGTGCAGCAGATCCTCACGGAAGAGCCCAGCGCGCACCCGGGCCTCCAGATCCTGGTGGGTGGCGGCGATCACCCGCACATCGCTGTGGATCGGCTGGCTGCCACCGACCCGGTAGTACCAGCCTTCGGAGAGCACGCGCAGCAGCCGGGTCTGCATCTCGGCCGGCATGTCGCCGATCTCGTCCAGGAACAGCGTGCCGCCATCGGCCTGCTCGAAGCGGCCGCTGCGGCTCTGCTGCGCGCCGGTGAAGGCGCCCCGCTCGTAGCCGAACAGTTCGGATTCGAGCAGATCACGCGGGATGGCCGCCATGTTCAGCGCGATGAAGGGTTTCTTGGCACGGGTGCCGTGGCGGTGCAGCGCACGGGCCACCAGCTCCTTGCCACTGCCCGATTCGCCGGTGATCAGCACCGTGGCCGAGGACTGCGACAGCCGTCCGATCGCCCGGAACACCGCCTGCATCGCCGCCGCCTGCCCCAGAATGCCGCTGTCGGCCAGCGGCGAGGCGGCCGGCTCGCTGTCGGCCTGCGGCCCGCTCTGCGCCGCCCGCTTGATCAGCGCGACGGCCTCGACCAGATCGAAGGGTTTGGGCAGGTACTCGAAGGCACCGGCCTGGAAGGTGGAGACGGCGCTGTCCAGGTCCGAGTAGGCGGTCATGATGATGACCGGCAGATCGGGGCGGCGCTGCCGCACCTGATAGAGCAGCTCGATGCCGCTGGCCCCCGGCATCCGGATGTCCGAGACCAGCACCACCGGGGTGCTCTCGTCGAGCGCCGCCAGCACCTCGGCCGCCTGCGTGAAGGTGCGTACCGCCAGCCCCTCCCGGCCCAGCGCCCGCGCCAGCACCCAGCGGATCGACTGATCGTCGTCGACGACCCAGACCTCGCCCGAGACCGTGCCCGCGCTGACCTTGGCCGGCGTCATCACAGCAGCGGCAGCGTAATCATGAAATCGGTTCGACCCGGCCTGCTCTCGCATTCGATACTCCCCCCATGTCGTTCGACGAATGCCTGGGCGATCGACAGCCCCAGCCCCGTCCCTTCGGGACGGCCGCTGACCAGCGGCAGAAACATCCGGTCGAACAGTTCCTCCGGCACGCCGGGGCCGTCGTCGATCACATGCAGGCGCAGCGCCAGCCTGTATCCGATCTGGGCGATCACCACCTGACGGGCCACCCGCGTCTTCAGCACGATCCGGCCCTGCCCCGCCATCGCCTGCGCGGCATTGCGCACCAGATTCAGCAGTGCCTGGATCAGTTGTTCCTTGTCTGCCATCAGCTCGGGCAGACTGGTGTCATAGTCGCGCTCGATCAGCACCTGCGGGTACTCGGCCTGCACCAGCAGCCGTACCTGTTCGCAGACCTGATGGATGTTGAGGTGCTCGAAAGGTCGCTGCGGCATCTCGGGCGCCAGCAGGCGGTCCAGCAGCCGCTGCAGACGATCGACCTCCTGGATGATCACCTCGGTATATTCGTGCACGCTGCCGGTGTCGGGCTCGCTGTCCAGCAGCTGCGCCGCCCCACGGATGCCGCCCAGCGGGTTTTTGATCTCGTGGGCGAGATTGCGCAGCAGCTCGCGGTTGGCGCGCATCGCCAGGTGCTGTTGCTGCTCGCGGTCCAGACGCCGGCGCTGGTCGATGTCGTGCAGTTCGAGCAGCAGCATGTCGGCAGGCTGGTCGAGCATCACTGCCAGGCAGTAGAGCGGCAGCGGCTCGCCGCCATGCACGGCGAGGCTCATGTCCTGGGCCTGGCGTCCGAAGGTGCGCCGGCGCACCTGCGTCATCAGCGTCGCCAGGCGATGCGAGGCGACGAAGACCGAGGCAAGCGGCGCCCCCTGCACCCGGCGTGCGGTCAGACCGAACATCTGGCAGGCCGCCAGATTGATGAAGGCGATGCGATCGGCGGCGTCGAATATCAGCACACCCGATCCGAGCAGATCGAGACCGGCGAACTGCTGCGTCAAACTGTCATCGGCGGACATCGCCCTCCCCTGCGCCGGTCAGCGCAGTGCGTCGATCTCCCGCTTGAGTGACGCGACATTGCCTTCCGACTGAATCAATTCGTTTCTCAGTCGCTGGACCCGTTCGGCATACGCCTGCGAACTGGTCTCGTCGGCCAGACGGGCCGGCTCGCCATCGTTGTAGCGAAGCCTGGCGTCATCCAGCCGTTTCTGCTCGCGTGCCAGCTCATCCTCGAGGATGCGGCGACGGTCGGAATCGCGGGAACGCTGCTGGCCATTGCTGACCTTCGGCGTCTCGCGGCTGCGGCCATTGCCGTCTGCCCCCGGCGCAACCGGCAGACGGTCTGCCGGCACGCTGTTGATCGGTGGCAGATCGAGCAGCTTGCAGCCCTTGCCCGGTGCGTTCTGGAACAAGGGCGTGCCGTCGGCACCTTCGCATCGGTAGATTTTGCTGGCCGACTGCGCTAAGACCGCCGTGCTCAGCAGGGCGGACGCGGACAGCACGGCCAGCAGAGCCAGTCCGCGCACACCGCGGCCTGGCGCCTTCTCATGCAGATCCATACTCGCTCGACGATTCATGCGAATGCCTTCAAGGGGTTGGGTCCGCCAAGTCTACCGGCAAAGCGCGATGCCCACCGGCGGTCGATGGCATGTGCACAACGCCAACCCCCGCCAGGACACCGCTCATCGGCTGCCGGCCCGACGGCCGGCTCTCACCGATGGATCAGCACGAGTAGTACATATCGAACTCGACCGGATGCGGGGTCATCCGCAGACGGGTGACTTCCTGCATCTTCACTGCGATGAAGGCATCGATGAAGTCGTTGCTGAACACGCCGCCGCGGGTCAGGAACTCGCGGTCGCGGTCCAGTGCTTCCAGCGCCTGGTCGAGCGAATGGCAGACGGTCGGGATCTTCGCATCCTCTTCGGGCGGCAGATCGTACAGATTCTTCTCGGCCGGATCGCCGGGGTGAATCTTGTTCTGCACACCGTCCAGACCGGCCATCATCAGCGCGGCAAAGGCCAGGTACGGGTTGGCGGCCGGGTCCGGGAAGCGTGCTTCGATACGGCGGGCCTTCGGATTGGTGACGAAGGGAATCCGGATCGAGGCCGAGCGGTTGCGGGCCGAGTAGGCCAGCTTGACCGGCGCTTCGTAGTGCGGCACCAGACGCTTGTAGGAGTTGGTGCTCGGGTTGGTGATGGCGTTCAGCGCGCGGGCGTGCTTGATGATGCCGCCGATGTAGTACAGCGCGAAGTCCGACAGACCGGCGTACTTGTCACCGGCGAACAGGTTCACGCCATCCTTCCAGATCGACTGGTGCACGTGCATGCCCGAACCGTTGTCGCCGACCATCGGCTTCGGCATGAAGGTCACGGTCTTGCCGTAGGCGTGCGCCACATTGCGGATCACGTACTTCATGCGCTGCAGCCAGTCGGCGCGCTCGACCAGCGGCGCGAACTTGGTGCCGATCTCGCACTGACCGGCGCCGGCCACTTCGTGGTGATGCACCTCGACGGGCACACCCATCTGCTCCAGGATCGTCACCATCTCCGAGCGGATGTCCTGGAAGGAATCGATCGGCGAGACCGGCAGATAACCGCCCTTGATACCGGGACGATGGCCGCTGTTGAAGCCATTGACCAGCTTGTCGCTCGACCAGTGGGCTTCTTCCGACTCGATGCGGACGGCGTTGCCCGACATGTCGTCACGCCAGGTGACGGAATCGAAGATGAAGAACTCGGGCTCGGGACCGAAGTAGGCGACATCGCCCACGCCCGAAGCCTGCAGATAGGCTTCGGCACGGCGGGCCAGCGAACGCGGGTCACGATCATAGCCCTTGCCCTCGCCCGGCTCGACCACGTCGCAGCTCAGGATCAGCGTGGCTTCCTCACGGAAGGGGTCCAGCACGGCGGTATTCGGGTCCGGCATCAGCAGCATGTCGGAAGCCTGCACGCCTTTCCAGCCTGCCAGCGAAGAGCCGTCGAAAGCCTGACCTTCGGTGAACTTGTCCTCATCGAAATGAGAAACCGGCACCGTCAGGTGGTTCTCCCGTCCCTTCACATCGGTAAAGCGCAGATCAACGAACTTCACTTCGTTGTCGGCGATCTTCTTCATGACATCCTTGGCAGTGTTTGCCATGCTCGAACTCTCCTGTCGACGTTCAATCAAGCGCCGGTGCGATCACCGGCAATGACCAGCCGGAGGGCTGGTCCTGTACACCATAGCTTAAGCAGGAAGCGTGCCAACTCGTTCGCCCCGGCTTTTACGGGGAAAAACGCGCACGAGGCAGCCAGCACCTGCACCATAAAAAAGCAATGCACCCAATCGGTGCACCATTATCGCCCGA
>JBHADS010000515.1:0-3193 GCA_041855185.1 Lautropia sp.
AGCCCTCCCTGACGCGGCTGCTCGTAGGCCAGCGTCAGCTTGATCTCATGTCGGTAGACGGTGCGCTGATAGGTGTTGTAGCCGATCAGCTCGTAGCCATAGATCGGCACCGATTCCCAGACCGTGACGACCTGCCCGTGACCATTGACCCGCTCCCGGCGGACCATGTTGCTGCCCTGGTAGACATAGCCATACTGCGGCTGGGTATAGCGCACCGGCCGGCCGCCATCGGTGCCGTAGTCGAACTCGACCTTCACCTCGTTGCGACGGCTGCCGGTCTCGATCATGCCGTGGGCCAGCAGCTCCTTGCGCAGCATGGCGGCATAAGCCTGGAACTGCAGGCTGTCGCGCTGCGCCTCGTTCGGCGCGAACTTGAAGCTCAGCCCTTTCAGCGATTGATCGGGCTGATGATAGGCCGTGACCTCGGCGCCGAAATAGGTGGCACAGCCGCCCAGCGACAGCGTGGCCACCACCGCGGTAGCCACGCCCGCACACCGCCATCGCGCCAGCCCACCCGAAGGCATGGGCACTGCGCGGGGACGTTCGAGTGATTCAGACGCTCTGGAAGTTCTCACTACCGTGCACCTCATGGTCGAGCCGCTGGCTCGGGGATTCATCGGGGGACTCATCGACTGCCGGGGCATTGTCGCAATCATACAACCACCCATCAGACAGAAAACGCCGCCCGGCAGTGCGCCGTTGACGCTGTACGCGGCAAGCCTCGCCGTTCAGGGCGGGAAAGGTAGCAACGCGCGCTTCGACCGGCAGCAGCCCCTCCTGCTCCTGTGCCCCCACATACTCTCCCTCACTCCCTCCCTCACTCTCTCCCTCTCACTCCTTCTCTCACGCCTGCGCCTGCCCCGGCTCCAGCCTTCGTAACCCCCGGCCCGTCAGCCCTGCCTCCACCAAAGTCCCAAGCGCCAACCCGGCGCCGCTATCATGCGGTGTGCGGACCGGACCGAAGCTGGCTCCTCGCACGCTCGGAAGGGCCAGCCGCCGCCCGCACCGACACGCGCCACCCGGCCGTGCTTGCCGGCCGCACTGGTCGGCCCAGCCATCCCCGATCCCTCGCAATCTGCCCCTGTCTCATCCCGCTGTCTCATCCATGAACGATTCCGTCCTCCACCCCGCCCCCGGCCCTGCCACCCTCGAAGTCCGACAGTTCCATTCGCTGCGCCCCGGCCCCCGCCTGCTGATCATGGGCGGTGTGCATGGCAACGAAACCGCCGGTCCGATCGCTATCCGGCAGATCCTGGCGGAGTTCGATGCCGGCCTGCGGCACCTCGATCGTGGCGTGCTGAGCTTCGTGCCGGTCGCCAATCCGGTGGCCTGGGCGTTGCAGCGGCGCGAAGGCGACCGCAATCTGAATCGTGATTTCCGACCGGTGATCTCGCCGGAGACCGCCGAAGACCGGGTCGCAACCCGGCTGGCGCCGATCCTCGCCCAGCACGATGTGCTGGTGGACCTGCACACCTTCTCGGCGCCCGGCGAAGCCTTCGTCTTTTTCGGGCCCCGCAACAGCCAGGACGAGCTGGAGCCCTTTGCGCGCGCCGACGAGGAAGAACGGCTGGCGCAGGCGATCGGCCCGAAACGCCTGGTCTACGGCTGGCTGTCGGCCTATGCCAAGGGCGTGCGCCGCCGTGCCAATGGCTCGATCGCCTATGGCGTGGGCACCACCGAATACATGCGGGCCCACGGCGGCTGCGCGGTCACGGTCGAATGCGGCCAGCACCTCGACCCCAACGCGCCGGCAGTGGCCCGGGCCGCCATCGACAATGCGCTGCGGCTGCTGCAGATGGGCGGGCTGCTGGCTGGTGATGCCACAACAGGAGCGACGCCGTGCCGCCAGGGGAACGAGCCGGGTGCGGCATCGGACAGCCGCGCTGCGGACGCCGGCACGACGCCCGCCTCACAGCAGGCAGGATCGGAGGCCCATGAGCTGATCGAGCTCTACGATGTCTTCGATCGCCACGACCCCGAAGACCGTTTCGCCCGGAGCTGGCGCTCCTTCGACCGGGTGGCGGCGGGCGAGCCGATCGCCTGGCGCGCGGACGGCCAGGCGCTGACCGCGCCCGAAGACGGCTACGTGGTGTTCCCGAATCCGGGCACACCGCCGGGCCGGGAATGGTTCTACTTTGCCCGCCCCGGCAGTCGCAAGCTGGCCCCGCAGCGATGAATGGCCGAAGGGCCGAACGACTGAACGACTGAACGACTGAACAGCTGAACGGCTGAACGGCTGAATAGTCGAATGGCTGGAGGCTGAGGGGCTGAAAGACGGCGGTGCTGAAGCGCCTCAGCGCCAGAGACCGAAGCTGCCGTCGGGGTCAGCGATATGCGCGACCTCGGCCTCGGTGATCGGCCGGATGCGTGCGCCGGTGATCTCGTTCAAGCGCTTGACGATGGCCGCCGCCCACAGCCCGTTCCAGACGGTGCCGGCGTGGCCATCGCGCAGCACAGCGTTGTAGGGCTCATCCCCCTGAGTGACCGCCACCTTGCGCGAGCCCCCCAGATCCACCTGCCGATAGGCGGGTTTGCCGTCCTTGCCCCGCCCGCCGAAATAGTGCGAGAAGAAGGCGCGGTCATCGAAGAAGCTGACGCCCTCGACGCTCCGCGCCAGGTTGCGCAGACGTTCGTCATAGACATTCAGCACCGCATCGATGTTGGCCAGCTCGGCCGCTTGCTGCCACTTCTGATGAAAGGGCGGCCAATCGACATTGTTCAGAATGCCGATCAACACGATCTTCAGCGCCGGATACCTGGCCTTGAGCGTCGTCACCGCCTGCGAGACATGATCGGCACAGTCGTTGACCTTGGCGAGATTGTCCGGGTCCGTGCCCCGCTCGGCAAAGGCGGCCAGATCCTGCTCCTTGCCCAGGCTGTTGATGCCGATCCGGATCAGCACCACCGACGGAATCTGTTGCCACTCCTTCGGCTGCTGCTCCATTTCGGCCAGCAGCGCCGGCACCTGACCGGAACGCGGATCGAGCAGAGCCGAGCAGGTGGCGCCCGAGAAGGCGAAGTTGTAGCGGAAATCCTCCTTGCGCTGGCGGACCAGCTCGCCCAGCAGGTGACGCCGCAGATAGCCCGACAGCCGGGGACTGCCAACCTCGCCGAACGGCCCCTGGTCGATGTCTCTTGGCCGCAACTGCGCAAGAATCTCCGTCCACTGCCAGGTGCTCGCCTGATGCGCCCC
>JBHADS010000516.1:0-2993 GCA_041855185.1 Lautropia sp.
AACCGTGCCCGGCGGCAGGGAGCCGTGTGTGGTGTGTGGTGTTGGGTGCCGCCTTTGATGCGAAGCGGCCACGCACGCGGCACCCGGCCCCCCGCGTGCTACAGTGCCGGCAGGACAACCCGTCATCCGCGCCCTGCCATGTCTGTATCCGCCCCCTTCATGCCACGAGGCACCGACGAGCCGCCCCTCCGCATCGCCCTGGTGACGGGAGCTGCCAAGCGGCTGGGTCGCGCCATCGCGCTAGCGCTGGCCCGCGACGGCTGGGACATCGGTGTCCACTATCTGCAGTCGCAGGCCGAGGCCGAAGCCACCGCTGCCGAGATCCGGGCGATCGGCCGTCGCGCCGTGACGCTGCAGGCACCGCTCGACGATGCAAGCGCCTGCCGGCAATTGATTCCACGCCTGGAGGCCGCACTCGGCCCGGTCTGCGGGCTGGTCAACAGTGCATCGCGCTTCGTCTACGACGACATCCAGACGCAGACGGCCGACAGTCTGGACGAGCACCTGCGCCCGAATCTGATGGCGCCGATGCTGTTGTCGCAGGCGCTGGCGCAGCGGCTGGCACTGCATCCCACGGCACCGGACGGTGTCATCGTCAATCTGCTCGATCAGAAACTCGGCAATCTGAATCCGGATTTTCTGTCGTATACGCTGAGCAAGGCGGCACTGGCGGCAGCCACCACCATGCTGGCCCAGGCGCTGGCGCCGCGCATCCGCGTGGTCGGCGTGGCGCCGGGGCTGACGCTGCCCAGCTATCTGCAGGACGAGGCCAGCTTCGCCCATGCCCATCGCACGCTGTCGCCGCTGGGCGCCTCCAGCACCGCCGAGGACATTGCCAGCAGTGTTGTATTTGCAATGAAGACCCGTTCGATCACCGGCACCACCCTGGTCGTGGATGGCGGTCAGCACCTGCTCGGCCTGCCCCGCGATGCCAGCCTGATGAATACCCTACCCGAAAAATAGCGATATTTTCGGTCGGAATGTCATCAGAGCGCCCACATCCGTGTAAACTGCGGCCCCGTGCAGAATGACAGATGCAGGCATGGGCCTGTCCGGGCCAAGCGCCCCGACCCCATCCTGGCGCAGACCATTCCCGGCCACGTTCTGACCGGCCGTCTTTTCTCAGTCACGACTCATGCAGGTTCGCGCCTTTCCGCCCGCCGATACGGTGCCATCTTCCACCCGGCCGGCGATCCAGACCATCGGCATCCATGAGATCCGCCGCTCCCGCCCGCGCGGTACGGCCTCCCTGGGCGTGCCCGGCGAACATGCGGACATGAGCCCGTCCGACGACGAACCACCCCCTGCCGGCGCACCGGAGGCCACGGCCGCTGCCGACAACCTCGATCCCGCCCTGCGCCGCGACACCCGCAAGGAAGACCACGAGAACAACAAGCTCTCCAAACGCCTGTACCGGCTGACCGGTCAGGCCATTGCCGACTACGACATGATCGGCCCGAATGACCGGGTGATGGTCTGCCTATCGGGCGGCAAGGACAGCTTCGCGCTGCTCGATCTGCTGATGGGGCTGCAGAAGCGCGCCCCGATCCCCTTTTCGCTGGTGGCGGTCAATCTCGACCAGGGACAGCCCGGCTTTCCCACCGAGATCCTGCCCAACTACCTGAAGCAGAAGGGCGTGGATTTCCACATCGAGACCGAGGACACCTACAGCACGGTGCAGCGCGTCATTCCGGAAGGCAAGACGAAGTGCTCGCTGTGCTCGCGGCTGCGGCGCGGCATTCTCTACCGGCTGGCCGATGAGCTGGGCGCGACCCGGATCGCGCTCGGCCACCACCGCGACGACATTCTCGAAACCTTCTTCCTGAACCTGTTCTACGGCGGTCAGCTCAAGACGATGCCGGCCAAGCTGGTCTCGGACGACGGCCGGCACGTGGTGATCCGGCCGCTGGCCTATGTCGAGGAGAAGGATCTGATCCGTTGGGCCAAGGTGCAACAGTATCCGATCATTCCCTGCAATCTGTGTGGCGGGCAGGCCAATCTGAAACGGGCTGAAACCAAAGAGCTGATGCGCAGTTGGGAAAAACGCTTCCCCGGCCGGCTCGACACGATATTTTCTTCGCTGAGCCGCGTGCGTCCCTCGCATCTGATGGACCGGACGCTTTACGACTTCAACACGCTACGCACCGGCGACGAGGCCGAAGACTGAGGTGAACAATCCCACATCCTGGTTTTCCAACGCCCGCCGACTGATCCGGATCGTCTGGACCGTACGCCGCTTCGGTCTGGACGAGCTGGTGGTCAGCGGTGCGGCCAGCAGCACCCGCTCGGCCTGGCTGCTGCGCCTGACCCGTTGGCTGCGTCTGGGCACCATCAAGGAGCCGCGCGGCGTGCGGCTGCGGATGGCTTTCGAGAGCCTCGGTCCGATCTTCGTCAAGTTCGGCCAGGTGCTGTCGACACGGCGCGATCTGCTGCCCACCGACATCGCCAACGAACTGGCGAAGCTGCAGGACCGCGTGCCCCCCTTCCCCGCCGCCCAGGCCATCGCCGAGATCGAGCGCGGCCTGGACATGCCGATCGCCGATGCCTTTGCCGAGTTCGAGGCCGAGCCGGTCGCCTCCGCCTCGATCGCCCAGGTGCACCGGGCGCGGCTGCACGACGGCACCGAGGTGGCGGTCAAGGTGCTGCGACCGGGCATGACCGGCATCATCGAGAACGATCTGAGTCTGCTGCGCACCGGTGCGGCCCTGGCGATGCGCATCTCGGCCGACGCGCGCCGGCTGCGTCCGATGGAAGTGGTCGATGAGTTCGACCACTATCTGCACGACGAGCTCGATCTGGTGCGCGAGGCGGCCAATGCCAACCAGCTCAAGCGCAATTTCGAGAAATCGAAGCTGCTGCGCATCCCGCAGATGCACTGGGACTTCTGCCGCAAGAACGTGCTGGTGATGGAGTGGGTCAGCGGCATCCCGATCGGCCGGATCGACCAGATGCGTGCCGCCGGCATCGATCTGAAGAAGCTGTCGCGCGACGGC
>JBHADS010000517.1:0-11169 GCA_041855185.1 Lautropia sp.
ATCGGGCCCAACGGCGCCGGCAAGACGACGCTGTTCAACATGCTGTCCGGGGTCTATCAGCCCCTCAGTGGCGAGGTCCGCCTGGATGGCGAGGTGGTCACGGGCATGGAGCCGCATCTGCTGGCCCGTCGCGGTCTGTCGCGCACCTTCCAGAATCTGCAGGTGTTTCCGGCGATGACGGCGCTGGAGAACGTCGCCACCGGCTTTCATCTGCAGGAGAACGGTTCGCTGCTCGCTGATCTGCTCTGTCTGCCCTCCGCGCGTCGGCGCACCCGGCGTTCGGAGGAGCAGGCGAGGGCGCTGCTGGAGAGGGTCGGGATGGGGCATGCCGCCGATTTCGAGGCGGGATCGCTGTCCTATGGCTCGCTGAAACGGCTGGAGATCGCCCGTGCCCTGGCCGCGCAGCCCCGGCTGCTGCTGCTCGATGAACCGGCGGCCGGCTGCAATGCGGTCGAGACCGAGGAGATCGAGAAACTGGTGGCCGAGGTGGCTGCCAGCGGCATCGCGATTCTGCTGGTCGAGCATGACATGAAGATGGTCATGCGCATTTCCAACCACATCGTCGTGCTGGATCATGGCGAGAAGATCGCCGAGGGCGAGCCTGCGGCCGTCGCACGCCACCCGAAGGTGATCGAGGCCTACCTGGGCGCGGCCGCAACAGAGGAGGCAGCCAGACATGCTGAGCGTTAAGGAGCTGCGGTCGCGCTATGGCCGTATCGAGGCGCTGCACGGCGTCGATCTCGAAGTCAGCGCCGGGGAGATCGTGGTGGTGGTCGGGGCCAACGGTGCCGGCAAGACGACGCTGCTGCGCTGTCTGTCGGGCATCCAGCCGGTGCACGGTGGCAGCATCGTGTTCCGCGGCGAGCGCTTCGACAGCCTCTCGCCCCATCGCCGGGTGGCCCACGGTCTGGCCCAGGCCCCGGAGGGGCGGCAGATCTTCACCAACCTGAGTGTCGAGGAGAACCTGCGTCTGGGCGCCTATCTCTATACCGACGAGAAGGTCGATCGGGACATGGAGGATGCCTTCGAGATGTTCCCGGTGCTGCGCCAGAAGCGCAATCTGTCGGCCGGGGGGCTGTCGGGAGGGCAGCAGCAGATGCTGGCGATCGCCCGTGCCCTGATGAGCCGGCCCTCGTGTCTGCTGCTGGACGAGCCCAGCATGGGGCTGGCGCCGATCCTCGTGTCGCAGATTTTCGAGGTCGTCAAGAATCTGAAAGAACTGCATGTCACTGTTCTGCTGGTCGAACAGAATGCCTTCGGTGCGCTGTCGATCGCCGATCGTGGCTATGTGATGGAAACCGGTCGGATCGTTCTGGAAGGGTCTGCGCAGCAGCTGATCGAAGACCCGCGGATTCGTGAAGCCTATCTTGGAATATGAACATGAGTGTCTCGATTTCCCGTGTGGGTGCCCTGGCCCTCGTCGAAGTGGACAACCCACCCGTCAACGCCCTCTCGCAGCAGGTGCGCAGCGGTTTGATCTCCGCGGTGCAGGCCTGCGACGATGATCCCGATGTGCTGGGTGTCGTGCTGATGTGCAAGGGGCGCACCTTCATCGCCGGTGCCGATGTCAGCGAATTCGGCAAGCCACCGCAGGAGCCGCATCTGCCCGACGTGGTGGCCCGCATCGAGTCTGCAGCCAAGCCCTGGCTGGCTGCCATCCACGGCACTGCCCTGGGCGGCGGGCTCGAAATCGCGCTGGGCTGTCGTTTCCGCGTGGCGCTGGCCTCGGCTCAGGCGGGGCTGCCCGAGGTCAAGCTCGGCTTGCTGCCGGGCGCCGGTGGCACGGTCCGGCTGCCGAGGCTGATCGGCGGTGAGCAGGCCGCCGAGATGATCACCCGGGGCACGCCCGTGTCGGCGGCTCGCGCGCTGCAGTTGGGTCTGTTCGATGCGGTCTTCGAGGATGATCTGCAGCGCAACGCGCTGGATTATCTGGAGCAGGCGCTGCATCGGCTGCTGCCCGAACCCGTCCTGGCACGCAGCGTGGCCACCGTCGAGGCGGCGCGTTGGGAGGCGTTGGAGGCCGCCGTGCGCAAGCGGGCAGGTCGGGAAACAGCGCCGCCGATTGCGCTGCAGAGCGTGCGCACGGCCTGCGAACTGCCGGTGGCGGAAGCCCTGGCCTTCGAGCGTGCGAACTTCCTGGAGCTGCGCGCTTCGGCGCAGGCCCGGGCGCTGCGCCATGTCTTCTTTGCTGAACGGGCTGCCGCCCGCCCCCCCGAATTGAAGGGGATCGAGGCACGTGAACTGTCGGCGGCGGCGGTGATCGGTGGCGGAACGATGGGGGCGGGCATTGCCGTAGCCCTGCGCGATGCCGGCTTGCAGGTGACGCTGATCGAGCGCGACGACGATGCGCTGAAGGCGGGCATGGGCCGGATCGAAAGCATCTATCAGAGCAGCCTGAAAAGGGGCAAACTGGACGAGGCCGGGGTTGCGGCGCGGCTGGGCGGCATCCGGGGCAGTGTGTCCTACGATGATCTGTCGGCGGTCGATCTGGTGGTCGAAGCCGTGTTCGAGGATCTGGAGGTCAAGCGCGCGGTGTTTGCCCGCCTGGGCGCGGCCTGTCGGCCTGACGCGATCCTTGCCACCAACACCTCCTATCTGGACCCCCGCCTGATCGCCGAAGGCTTGCCGAATCCGGAGCGCTTCATCGGCTTGCATTTTTTCAGCCCGGCCCATGTGATGAAGCTGCTCGAGATCATCCCGATTCCACAGACGGCACCGGATGTACTGGCCACCGGCTTCGGGTTGGCACGCCGGCTGGGCAAGATCCCGGTGCGAGCCGGCATCTGCGATGGCTTCATCGGCAACCGCATTCTGCGCACGCTGCGTGCCCAGGCCGAGCGGCTGCTGCTGGCCGGCGCCTCCCCGCGTGAAGTCGATGCGGCGATGCGCGCCTTCGGGATGCCGATGGGCCCCTTCGAGGCCCAGGATCTCGGTGGCCTGGACATCGCGGCTTTCCAGCGGCGCGCGGCCCGTCAGCGCGGCGAGCCGGTGTTCGCCCCGGTCGCCGACCGGCTGTGCGAAGCGGGCAGGCTGGGACAGAAGACGCAGGGAGGCTGGTACGACTACCAGCCCGGGGATCGCAAACCCATCGATTCACCGGCCGTTGCGGCTGCGATTGCCGAGGCACGCTCGGCGGCCGGTGGTCTGCCCCCGGCCCGTCGCTGGAGCGAGGAGGCGCTCGCCGATGCGATCGTGCTGCCGATGATCAACGAAGCCGCGGCGATCCTGCAGGAAGGGATCGCCTTGCGGGCTGCCGACGTGGATCTGGTCGAGGTGCACGGCTACGGTTTCCCGCGCTGGCGGGGCGGGCTGCTCTGCCACGCACAGGAGCGGGGGCTCGCCCAGGTCGTTGCCGGGCTGCAGAAGCTGGCGGCCGATGGGCTGGCGCCCGAGCCTTGCGAACGGCTGAAGCAGATGGCGGAGGCCGGCACGCTGTAGATCGGCCCCTGCGCGATCGCCCCTCGCTGCCTTGCTGGCAGGAGCCAGTAACCCCCCGGGCAGTGTCCTGACCGGGGCGGCCCTGTGTGGCCCGCTCGGCTCACGGGACGACGGGTGGCAGCTTGCTCGTTGCTCGTGCTCGTGCTCGTTGCGGCTTGGGGCGGTCGTCGCGGGTGTCGTACAAACCCTTATGTGTTTCAGGGTCTTGGTGGCGGTTTTATATGGTATAAATTGATTGACTAACCGTTCGGTCAATCAATGCGGGGGCGTGGAAGCCGCTCGGTGCACTGCTCCGGAAGTTCCACGCCCGACAACAATTTGGAGACACCATGTCGGAAGCTTTGATATGTGATGCGGTCCGGACACCCGTGGGGCGTTATGGCGGCCTGCTGTCGGGAATCCGTGCCGATGATCTGGCGGCCATTCCGCTGGCGGCCCTGATGCAGCGGCACCCCGATGCAGACTGGTCCAGGCTCGACGATCTCGTGTTCGGCTGCGCCAATCAGGCCGGCGAGGACAATCGCAATGTGGCACGGATGGCCGTGCTGCTGTCGGGCATGCCGATCGGCGTGCCGGCCACGACGGTGAATCGGCTCTGCGGGTCGGGGCTGGATGCGCTCGGCATCGCGGCACGCGCCATTCGCTCGGGCGACTGTGACTTCATGATTGCCGGCGGGGTCGAGAGCATGAGCCGCGCGCCCTTCGTGATGCCCAAGGCCGAGACGGCCTTCATCCGCGCCAATGCGGTCTATGACACGACGATCGGCTGGCGTTTCGTCAACCCGCGTCTGGAAGCTGCCTTCGGGGTCGACACCATGCCGCAGACCGCTGACAACGTGGCGGCCGATTTCGGCATCAGTCGCGCCGATCAGGACGCGTTTGCGGCACGCAGCCAGGCACGTTGGGCGGCCGCACAGGAGGCCGGCGTCTTCGCGGAGGAGATCGTGCCGGTCACGATCCCGCAGAAGAAGGGCGATCCGTTGATCGTCGACCGAGACGAACATCCGCGCCCCGGCACCACGGTCGAGCAGCTTGCCCGCCTGAAGGGGGTCAATGGTCCGTCCCTGAGCGTGACGGCCGGCAACGCCTCCGGGGTCAACGATGGCGCCTGTGCGCTGGTGGTGGCCTCCGAGGCCGTGGCCAGTGCACAGGGCTTCAAGCCGATCGCCCGGGTGGTGGCGATGGCCGCTGCCGGCGTCGAGCCCCGCATCATGGGGATCGGCCCGGTCGAGGCGACGCGGCGTGTGCTCGCGCGGGCGGGTCTGTCGCTGGCGGACATGGATTTGATCGAGCTGAACGAAGCCTTTGCGGCCCAGGCGCTGGCGGTGACGCGGCAGCTGGGACTGCCGGACGATGCGCCTCACGTCAATCCGAACGGTGGTGCGATTGCCATCGGCCATCCGCTCGGCATGAGCGGGGCCAGGCTGGCGACCACGGCTGCCTATCAACTGCGTCGCCAGCGCGGGCGCTACGCTCTGTGCACCATGTGCATTGGTGTGGGACAGGGTATCGCGCTGATTCTCGAAAGCGTTTGAAGACCCCGAGGAGGATTCGCTATGTATGCTCAACTGGTTCAGACCGATGCGGATCGGGTGCGGTCGCTCGACGAGATGCCACCCGAGGAGCGCGATTTCATGGCACGCATCGAGCGTGGTGAAAAGATCGAGCCGAAGGAATGGATGCCCGAGGCTTACCGCAAGACGCTGATCCGTCAGATCGGTCAGCACGCGCACTCCGAGATCGTCGGCCAGCTGCCCGAAGGCAACTGGATCACCCGGGCGCCCACGCTCGAACGCAAGGCCATCCTGCTGGCCAAGGTCCAGGACGAGGCCGGGCATGGGCTTTACCTGTACTGTGCGGCCGAGACGCTGGGCGTCAGCCGCGACGAGCTGATCGAGCTGCTGCACGCGGGCAAGATGAAGTATTCGTCGATCTTCAACTATCCGACTCTGAACTGGGCGGACATCGGGGCGGTCGGCTGGCTGGTCGACGGGGCGGCGATCATGAACCAGGTACCGTTGCAGCGGACCTCCTATGGTCCCTACAGCCGCGCCATGATCCGGATCTGCAAGGAAGAGAGCTTTCACCAGCGCCAGGGCTACGACATCATGATGAAGATGTGCGCCGGCAGCCCCGAACAGAAGGCGATGGCCCAGGATGCGCTGAACCGCTTCTGGTATCCGGCGCTGATGATGTTCGGTCCCTCGGACAAGGACTCGGTGCATTCAGCCCAGTCGATGGCCTGGAAGATCAAGATCAACACCAACGACGAGCTGCGCCAGAAATTCGTCGATCAGACGGTGCCTCAGGCCAAGTATCTGGGCCTGACCATCCCGGACGAGAACCTGCGCTGGAACGAGGAGCGGGGCAGCTACGACTTCAGCGAACCGGACTGGAGCGAGTTCTATGCGGTGATCGCCGGCCACGGCCCCTGCAACCGTGACCGGATGGCCGCCCGGGTGAAAGCCTGGGAGGACGGAGCCTGGTTCCGCGACGGTCTGCTCGCCCATGCGGACAAGCAGCGGCTGAAGAAACAGGCGGCCTGATCATCCTTCGGCGCCTGCTGGTCATGTGCCTTATTGAAGGCGCCTCATCACCGATGCAGGCGGGCGCCGGCGGATCGAGGGCGATCAGGGCTGCGCAGGGGAGTGCTTGCGCCGCCCAAGAAATCAAACACCCGGCCAGGGATGTGCCGGGACAATCTGGAAGGAGAAACTCATGTCTCAGGAATGGCCTCTCTGGGAAGTCTTCATCCGTGGTCAGCATGGTCTGAACCATCGGCACGTGGGCAGCCTGCATGCCCCGGATGCCGAGATGGCGATCAACAACGCCCGTGATGTCTACACGCGCCGCAACGAAGGCGTCAGCATCTGGGTCGTCAAGTCCGATGACATCACGGCGAGCTCGCCGTCGAAGAAAGGCCCGTTGTTCGAGCCTTCCAATTCCAAGGTCTATCGTCATCCGACCTTCTTCAAGATTCCCGAAGAAGTGGGGCATATGTGATGAGCACGAGCATTCAGACCGTTTCGACCGCGACGCTGCGGGAGTTCCTGCTGCGCATGGGGGACAGCACCCTGGTGCTGGGGCATCGGATTTCCGAGTGGTGCGGCCATTCGCCGGTGCTCGAAGAGGACATCGCGATGGCCAACGTCGCACTGGACCTGATCGGCCAGACCCAGTACTGGCTGGGGCTTGCGGCCGAGAAGTCCGGTGAGGGCAAGACCGCCGATCATCTCGCCTATCTGCGCGATGCCTTCGATTTCCGGAATCTGCTGCTGGTCGAGCAGCCCAACCGCGACTATGCCTGTACGCTGATGCGCCAGTTCCTGTTCGACAGCTGGCATCTGCTGCAGCTCGAGGCGCTGCTGGAATCTTCCGATCCGCAGGTGGCGGAGATCGCCCAGAAAGCCATCAAGGAAGTCAGCTACCACCTGGAACGCTCGGCCGATCTGGTGGTCCGGCTCGGCGACGGCACCGAGGAAAGCCATGCCCGGATGCAGAAGGCGCTGGAAGATCTGTGGAGCTTCACCGGCGAGATGTTCACCGGCGATGCGGTGGATGCCGAGCTGGTGGAGGCCGGCGTTGCGCCCGCCCCCGAATCCCTGCGCGAAGCCTGGCTGCAGCGTGTGTCCGCCGTGCTGGAGGAGGCCACGCTGAAGCTGCCCGAGGATCGCTACATGCAGCGGGGCGGCAAACAGGGGCGCCACACCGAGCACCTGGGCTACATCCTGGCCGAAATGCAGTTCCTGCAGCGGGCGTACCCCGGCTGCACCTGGTGAGGCCGCGGGAGGCATCGTGAACAAGCTGCTCCATCCATCGCTGGATCAGGTGTGGCAGTGGCTCGATGAAGTGCCCGATCCCGAGATTCCCGTGATCTCGCTGGTCGATCTGGGCATCATCCGCGAGCTGCGCTACGAGGGCGACACGCTCGTCGTTGTGGTGACGCCGACCTATTCCGGTTGCCCGGCCACCGCCGTCATCAACCAGGACATCGAGAAGGCGCTGCGCAGCCACGGCATCGAGGATCTGCGGCTGGAGCGCCGGATCGCGCCGGCCTGGACCACGGAATGGATTTCCGAGAAAGGACGGGCGCAGTTGCGCGGCTATGGAATTGCTCCGCCGCAGGATGCAGCCGCTGGCGCGGCGGGGGCCGTCCCGGCGCCGGTCGGCACGGAGGAGGGGGGCACGGGTGCCAACCGCCGGATCTGGCTGCGTCCCCTGGCGGGCGCCGCGGTATCCGTCGCCTGTCCCCGCTGTGGCTCGACCCATACCGAGCGTGTCAGTCAATTCGGTTCCACACCCTGCAAGGCGAACTATCGCTGCCTCGATTGTCTGGAACCCTTCGATTACTTCAAATGTATCTGAGAAAGTCCACGGAGAACACCATGGCACGTTTTCACCCCCTGCAAGTCGTCGATGTGCGCCGTGAGACCCGCGATGCCGTCGTCGTCACGCTGAAGCCTCTCGCCGAGGACGAAGCGCTGTTTCATTTCATTCCGGGGCAGTATCTGACTTTCCGTCGGCTGTTCGACGGGGAGGAGCTGCGCCGTTCCTACTCGATCTGTTCCGGCCTGGACGACGGGACACTGCGCGTCGGGATCAAGCGGGTGGCCGGGGGCGCCTTTTCTTCATGGGCCAACGAATCGCTGAAGGTCGGTGAAACCCTGGAGGCGATGCCGCCGATGGGGAATTTCCATATCCCGATGGAGCCGGACGCCAGCCGCCACTATCTTGGCTTTGCCGGCGGCAGCGGCATCACGCCGGTGCTGTCGATCATCAAGAGCAGGCTGGCGCGCGAGCCGCATTCCCGCTTCACCCTGGTCTATGCCAACCAGCAGATCAGTTCGGTGATGTTCCGCGAGGAGCTGGAGGATCTGAAGAATCAGTATCTGGGGCGTTTCTCGGTGATCCATGTCTTCAACAGCGAGGCCCAGGAAATCGATCTGTTCACCGGGATCATGGATCGCAGGAAATGCGACGAGATGTTCACCCGCTGGATCGATCTGCCCTCGGTGCACACGGCCTTCATCTGCGGACCCGAGCCGATGATGCTGACCATCGCCGAGGCATTGGAGGCCCACGGGCTGCCGAAGGAGCGGATCAAGTTCGAGCTGTTCGCGGCCGGACAGGGCAGGGCACGGCAGTCGGCCGCCCGTGCTGCCGCCACCGAGACGAGCGCGCGCTGCGAGGCCTCCGTGATGCTGGATGGGGTGGTGCGCAATTTCTCCTTTCCCATGCAGGGTCAGAGTCTGCTGGAGGCTGCGTTGGAGCACAGCATGGAAGCCCCCTACGCCTGCAAGGCCGGCGTCTGCTCCACCTGCAAGGCCAAGGTGCTGGAAGGCGAGGTGGAAATGCTGGTCAACCATGCGCTCGAGGACTATGAAGTCGAGCGGGGCTATGTGCTGAGCTGTCAATGCTATCCGTTGAGCGAGCGCCTGGTCGTCACCTACGACGAATGAGCGGTCCCCGGCCGCGACGAGGGCCGGCCGGGCGCCAGGAAAAGAACACAATCACAGCCGATGAGATCTCATGTCTGAAAACACATTGGAAGCGCCGCGCCTCGAAAGCCATGTGCTGGGGCGCTGGGTGCCGGGAGAAGGAAAGGGACAGCTTCTGCGGGATGCGTCGACGGGAGAAGCCGTCGCCGTGATCGACGCGACGGGCATCGATTTTGCCGCGGTGCTGCGCTATGGCCGCGAGGTCGGCAGCCCCGGGCTGCGGGCGATGTCCTTTCACGAACGTGCGCTGATGCTGAAGGCGCTGGGCGAAGCTCTGCTGGCCGACAAGGACGCGCTCTATGCGCTGTCGGCGCGCACCGGGGCCACCAAGGTCGACAGCTGGATCGACATCGAGGGCGGCATCGGCACGCTGATGACCTATGCCTCCAAGGGCCGGCGGGAGCTGCCCAATACCCGCGTGCTGGTCGATGGCGGGCTGGAGCGGCTGTCGCGCGACGGCAGCTTCAGTGCGCAGCACATTCTGTCGCCGCTGCAGGGCGTGGCCGTGCACATCAATGCCTTCAACTTTCCCTGCTGGGGGATGCTCGAGAAGCTGGCGCCGACCTGGCTGGCCGGCATGGCGGCCGTCGTCAAACCCGCCAGCCAGACGGCCTATCTGACCGAAGCGATGGTGCGCAGAATCCTGGCGACCGGCCTGCTGCCGGAAGGGGCGCTGCAGCTGGTCTGCGGTTCGGCCGGCGACATGCTTTCGCACGTCGGGAGCCAGGATGTCGTGACCTTCACCGGCTCGGCCGCCACCGGTCATCAGCTGCGCAGCAGTCCGGCCATCGTCCGGAACTCGGTGCGCTTCAACATGGAGGCCGACAGTCTGAACGCCTCGGTGCTGGGGCCGGATGTCAGCACCGAGTGCCCTGAGTTCAAGCTGTTCGTGCGCGAGGTCGCCCGCGAGATGACGGTCAAGGCCGGCCAGAAATGCACAGCGATCCGTCGCATCATGGTGCCGCGGGCGCGCTGTGAGGCGTTCATCGAGGCGATGCGCGCCGAGCTTGCCAAGGTGGTCGTCGGCCATCCCGCGCATGAAGGCGTGACGATGGGCCCCCTGGCCAGCCTGGATCAGCGTGACGAAGTGCGGGCGCGAATCGCCGAACTGCAGAGCGAGGCGCGCATCGTCGTCGGAGATCCCGAACGGGTCGAGACCGTTGGCGCCGATGCGGCAGCTGGCGGCTTCATGGGGCCGGTGCTGCTGCTGTGCGAGCAACCGCTGCAGGCCAGCCGCGTCCATGCCGTCGAAGCCTTCGGTCCGGTCAGCACCGTGATGCCCTACGACAGTCTGGACGAGGCGGTAGCGCTGGTGTGCCGTGGCGAGGGGAGCCTGGTGGCTTCGCTGTTCAGCAACGATCCCGATGTCGTCGAGCGCTTCGTGCTGGGCATCGCCCCTTTCCACGGCCGGGTGATGATCGGCAACCGGGCAAGCGCCAGAAGCTCGACCGGGCATGGCTCGCCGATGCCGGGCGTCGTGCATGGCGGTCCGGGCCGGGCCGGCGGTGGCGAGGAGCTGGGCGGTATCCGCAGCGTGATGCACTACATGCAGCGCACCGGGGTTCAGGGGGCGCCCTCGCTGCTGAGCGCCGTCACCGGACGCTGGATGAGCGGCGCCGAGGCACGGCAGGACGAGCGTCATCCGTTCCGCAAGTCGCTGGCTGAGCTGCGCGTCGGCGATCAGCTGGTCACGGCCAGGCGCACGGTCACGCTGGCGGACATCGAGCATTTTGCCGAGTTCACCGGCGACACCTTCTATGCCCACATGGACGAGGAGGCCGCCAAGGCCAATCCCTTCTTCGATGGGCGGGTGGCACACGGCTATCTGATCGTCTCCTTTGCCGCCGGGCTCTTCGTCGATCCGGCGCCGGGTCCGGTGCTCGCCAACTATGGCGTCGACAATCTGCGCTTCCTGACACCGGTCTATCCGGGTGATACGCTGGGTGTCGAGCTGACCTGCAAGGACATCAATCCCCGCGCCAACGCCGAGCACGGCGAGGTCCGCTGGGATTGCCGCGTGACCAATCAGCGGGACGAAGTGGTGGCACAGTACGATGTGCTGACGATGGTGGCAAAAACCTGGGAGTGAGCCTATGGCCGAAGTCTATGCCTTTGATGGTCTGATACCCGTCATCGATCCGAGCGCCTTCGTGCACCCGACGGCGGTGCTGATCGGCGATGTCATCATCGGGCCGGGCTGCTATGTCGGGCCGTGTGCGGTGCTGCGGGGCGA
>JBHADS010000518.1:0-4454 GCA_041855185.1 Lautropia sp.
CGCCTGGATACGGCAGGAGAATTTTTCCTACACCCTGAATCCGCCCCGCCTCGGCCGCGACAGCGTCGACGAGTTTCTGTTCGGCACCCGGGCGGGCTTTTGCGAGCACTACAGCAGCGCCTTCGTCGTGCTGATGCGCGCGATGGGAATTCCGGCGCGCGTCGTCACCGGCTACCAGGGTGCCGAAGGGCACGACAACGGCTACTGGATCGTGCGCCAGGCCAACGCCCACGCCTGGGCCGAAGTCTGGCACCCCGAACGCGGCTGGCAGCGGGTCGACCCCACCAGCGCCGTGGCACCCCATCGCATTCAGCAGGGCAGCCTGCAGGCGCTGCGCCAGACCGAAGCCGAAGGCACGCTGGCCCGCACCGCCAGCGACTGGAAGCACTTCTGGACGCTGAACCTCGACGGCATCACCCATCGCTGGAACCAGTGGCTGCTGGCCTACGACCGCAGCAATCAGCGCAGACTGCTCGAAGGTTTCGGCCTGCACTACGACAACTGGCAGACCCTCGTCGGCATCCTGGCGGCGGCGCTGGCCATCGTGCTGGCCGTACTGGCGCTGGTCACCCTGCGCGCCCGCCTCCCCCGCGATCCCCTCGAACGGAGTTTCGACGCGTTCTGTCAGCGGCTGGCCCTGATCGGCGCCGAGCGTATGCCGAACGAGACGGCCAACCAGTTCCTCTACCGCATCGAACGTCTGCTCGATGCCGACAACGCCGCGCTGGCACACGATATCGTCGCCACCTACAACCACATGCGCTACGATCTGGGCTCCCGACCCAAAGATCTGCTGGCCGAATTCAATGCCCTGGTAAAAGCGTTCCAACCCTGACCGACGGCAGCCCGGCCGGCCCGAACCCGACCTCCTCGATGCCCGTTGCCCTGCCTCCGACGCTTTCTCCCCGCCTTCGCCACCCGCTGCGCCGCACCGCCCTGCCCCTGCTCGGCGCCCTGCTGATCGCAGCACCGGTCACGGCTCAGCCGAACCAGCCCACCCACCCACAAACGCCACCCGCCAAGGCCGAATCCGCGCGCCGCGCCGATCCCACCCACCGTCCGGACAGCGCCCGGCAAACCGGCAGGATCGACACGCCCGCCCCGAGCGCTCCCCGCACGGGCGCCCCGGATGCCACGGCACCGGCGACCGGGAGCGCTGCCGCACAGCCCGAGCCCTTCGCCAGCCGCATCGAGGTCAAGGCCTTCATCAGCGACATGGCCGAAAAGCACCGCCTCGACCGCGATGCCTTGCTGGCCGCCTTCTCGAAGATCACGCCGAACACCCAGATTCTGGCGCTGATGAATCCGCCCAGGACCAGCATCCAGCGCTCCTGGAAAGCCTACCGGCCGCGTTTCCTGCAGCCGGTACGCATCGACGGCGGCGTCCGCTTCTGGAATGAGCACGCCGACGCGCTGGCACGCGCCAGCGCCGAATACGGGGTGCCCGCCGAGATCATCGTCGCCATCATCGGCGTCGAGACCGTCTACGGCCGCAACACCGGCAACTTCCAGGTGCTGCAGGCGCTGGCCACGCTCGGCTTCGACTATCCGTCGCGCGCTGCCTACTTCAAGCGCGAACTGGAGGAATTCCTGCTCTACTGCCACGAGAACGGCATCGATCCGCTGCAACCGCGCGGCTCCTATGCCGGCGCCATCGGCACCCCGCAGTTCATGCCCGGCAGCATCCGCAGCTTTGCCACCGACTTCGATGGCGATGGCCGGATCGACCTGCGCGCCAGCACCGTCGATGCCATCGGCAGCGTCGCCCGCTTCCTGCAGATCCACGGCTGGGAAAAAGGCAAAAAGACCCATTACACCGCCGTACTGGCCCCGGATGCCAACCCGGCCCCGCTGCTCGCCCAGGGCCCGAAACCCACCCTCAGCATCGCCGATCTGCGCACCCACGGCATCACCAGCCCCTTCAACCTGCCCGCCGACGAAAAACTGCTGCTCGTCGATCTGGTGAACGCCGATGCCCCGCCCGACTACAGCATCGGCACCGGCAATTTCTACGCCATCACCCGCTACAACCGCTCCTTCATGTACGCAATGGCGGTGATCGACCTCGCCGACGCCATCCGGACGAAACGCGAACAGGCCAAAGACAGCGCCCGGCCCGCCCCCCAGCGCGCACAGCGCGCGCCGTAGAGCGGGTTGGCAACGCAGTGCTGCACGCCCTGTGGGGCTTTCGCGGGAACGAATAAGTTCATAACACGCTCTAGACCCCGCTGCCCGCCTTGGATTTTTGCGGAGGCGGGATGGCATCAGCCTCCGGCGACAGCCCTCGCGCGGACAGCAGCCTCCGCGTCGGGGCTGCGCCACCCCCTCTTGGCAGCGCCTGCCATCCCCACGACAATCGGCGGATGAACACCTCCCCCGCACAGCTCGAACTGCCTGCCGGCCACGAAAAACTCTATGTGATCTCGCCGGCCGGTGCCGTCCACGATCCTGCACGCCTGAAGCGCGCCTGCACGCTGCTGCGCCGGCACGGCTTCCAGCTCGAACTGGACCCGAAGGTCCGTGCAGTGCATCAGCAGCGCTTCGCCGGCGATGACGCCACCCGGCAGGCGGCCTTCGAGCGGGCGCTGGCCTCGGATGCCCCGACCATCGTCACCAGTCGCGGCGGCTACGGCCTGACACGCTACCTGCCCTGGCTCGACTACGAGCGGCTGGCCGCCTCGGGCAAGCGCTGGGTGGGTTTCTCGGACTTCACCGCCTTCCACCTGGCGATGCTGACGCTGACCGGCGCCACCACCTGGGCCGGCCCGGCGCTCTGCCCGCACTTCGGCCACGAGAACCCGGCCGATGTCGATCCGACCACCCTCGAAACCCTCGGCGATGCCGTGGCCGGACGCCTCGAAGTACTGGGCTTTCGCTGCAAGGGCATGGCTGCGGGCTTCGAGACCGAGGGCATCCTGTGGGGCGGCAACCTCAGCATGGTCTGCGCCCTGCTCGGCACGCCCTTCTTCCCGCAGATCGAGGATGGCATCCTGTTCCTGGAGGATGTCAACGAGCACCCCTACAAGGTCGAGCGGATGATGACCCAGTTGCTGCATGCAGGCGTGCTGGGCAAGCAGAGCGCCATCCTGCTGGGAGATTTCAGCTGGAAGCAGGCCGAAGGCGATCGCTACGACCTGAACAAGGTCTGGCGCTGGCTGCGCGAGCAGACCCGCACGCCGATCATCAGCGGCCTGCCCTTCGGGCACGAGAACTGCACGCTGACCCTGCCCCACGGCGCCCTCGTCGGTCTCGGCATCGAGGGCCGAACCTGCTATCTGCTGCTGCCGCACGACCATGATCATGACCATGATCACGGCCCTGATGATCACGATCATGATCATGCCCACGGGCATGAAGGGCAGGCACACGCCAATGCCCCGGCCCATGCGCACCCGCCCGGCAAAGGCTGCGCGCACCCGCACTGAGACACAGGCAGGCTGCCGTGTCGAGCGTGGCAACGCGGGCCAGCGCCCGGGTCTGGCGCCCGCCCAGCGAGGGCGGGCTGTGTTTCAGGCAGCCGCCAGCGCGTGCGGCGGTGGCACCGACAGCGGGCGGACGCCATGCTGCGGCAGGCGCACCAGACACTGGTGCAGCACCTCGACCGCCTCGACCCGGCCGAAGCTCTTGCGCCAGACCAGAATCACCTGTCGCAAGGGCGCGGCCTTCTCGAAGGGCACATAGCACAACATGCCATCGGAGTTGCGCCCCTCCACCCCGGGTTCGATGCCGGCCGGCATCGCCGTCCAGGGCAGCACGGTGATCCCGATGCCCGAGGCCACCATGTGCCGGATGGTTTCCAGCGACGAGCCCTCGAAGGTCTTCTGGATACCGGCGCTGGCCTGGGAGTAGCGCGACAGCTCGGGGCAGACCTGCAGCACCTGATCGCGGAAGCAGTGTCCCGTGCCCAGCAACAGCATGGTCTGCTCCTTCAGTTCGGTCGAATCCACCGAGGGCCGCTTCGCCCAGGGATGGGCGACCGGCACGGCCACCACGAAAGGCTCGTTGTAGACCGGCCAGGACATGAAGCCCGGAATCGACATCGGCTCGGCCACCACCGCCACATCGATGTCGCCCAGCTTCAGATCCTCCAGCAGCTTGGCCGTCATCCCTTCGTGCAGCAGCAACGGCATCTCGGGCGCCTCTTTCAGCATGGCGGGCACCAGCTTGGGCAGCAGATAAGGGCCGATGGTGTGAATGACCCCCAGGCGCAGCGGTCCCACGCGCGGATCCTTGCCCTGCTTGGCGATCTCGCGGATAGTGGCCGATTCTTCCAGCACGCGCTGGGCCTGCTCGACGATCCGCTCGCCCAGCGGCGTGATCGTGACCTCGGTGTTGCCGCGCTCGAAGATCTGCACTTCCAGCTCGTCCTCCAGCTTCTTGATGGCCACCGACAGGGTGGGCTGGCTGACAAAGCACGCCTCGGCCGCACGCCCGAAATGGCGTTCGCGCGCAAC
>JBHADS010000519.1:0-2800 GCA_041855185.1 Lautropia sp.
CCGGACGCACCACGCCGTTGAAGGTCTGCAGACGCCCTTCGGCGTTGACGAAGGAACCACCCGTCTCGGTGAACGGGGTGATGGGCAGCAGGCAGTCGGCCAGCTCCAGCAGCTCGGGCGAGGCGAAGGCCGTGGTGGCGATCACCGTGGATGCCTGCTGCAAGGCAGCCCGCGCAGCCTGCGGATCGGCCAGATCGCACAGCGGCTCGATGCCATGCAGCAGATAGGCTTTGCGCGGCGAGGCGATCATGGCGGCGGCGTCCAGCCCCTTGCTGCCCACCGCCGGGAAGGCCGCGGCCAGATAGCCACCGACCGAATTGGCTGCCTCACCGATCACGCCGAAGCGCGCATCGATCAGCGAGGCCAGCGCCTGCACCACCTGGGTGATGGCGGAATAATCGGGATGCTGGACGACGGCGTTGCCGAGCCAGATGGCTTTGTGCTCGCCCGCCAGCAGCGCTTCGGCCAGCTCGGCCGCCGCGGGTGACGGACGCACCGGCGCATAGGCTTCGGGCAGCGACACCTGCCGCGCCCGGGCGCAGGCCACCAGCACCTCGATCAGATGATCGAGCCACTGCGCCGGCGCCAGCGCCTGCTGCAAGGCCATCGGCATCAGCCAGTCCTCGGCCACGCCATGCAGGGACATCACGGCCGCCCCGTCGCGGGCAATGCGCCGGACCCGTGCCGCCAGCAGCGGGTGATCCTTGCGCAGGAAGGCGCCGATGACCAGCAGCGTGTCGAGCTGATTGGTTTCTTCGAGGGTATGGCCAAGCCAGGGGGCGCCGGTACGCAGCGGATCGAGCGCAAAATCGGTCTGGCGCAGCCGGAAATCGATGTTCTCGCTGCCCAGACCGCGCATCAGCGCGCCGGCCAGATACAGCTCCTCCAACGTCGAGCCCGGCGAGGCCAGCATCCCGATCGCATCGCTGCCGTGACGCTGGCTGACATCGGCCAGCGCATGGGTCACATAATCGAGCGCCGATTCCCAGGACACCTCGTGCCACTCGTTGTCCTGCTTGATCATCGGCACGCGCAGACGATCGGCGGCCTCCAGACCCTCGTAGGAGAAACGGTCGCGGTCCGACAGCCAGCACTCGTTGACGGCCTCGTTCTCGAAGGGCAGCACCCGCTTGACCTGATCCTGCTTCAGCTGCACGACCAGATTCGAGCCGAGCGAATCGTGCGGCGACACCGAACGCCGACGGACCAGTTCCCAGGTCCGGGCATGGTAGCGGAAAGGCTTGCTGGTCAGCGCGCCCACCGGGCACAGATCGATCATGTTGCCCGACAGCTCGGAATCGACCGAACGGCCCAGGAAGGTCATGATCTCGGAGTGCTCGCCCCGTCCGGCCATGCCCAGCTCCATCACGCCGGCGATTTCCTGACCGAAGCGCACGCAGCGGGTGCACTGGATGCAGCGGGACATTTCCTCGGCCGACACCAGCGGCCCGATGTTCTTGTGGAACACCACCCGCTTCTCTTCACGGTAGTTGGAATGGGTCGCGCCGTAGCCGACCGCCAGATCCTGCAGCTGGCACTCACCGCCCTGATCGCAGATCGGACAGTCGAGCGGATGGTTGATCAGCAGGAATTCCATCACCGCCTTCTGCGCATCCACGGCCTTGCGCGAGCGGGTATGCACCTTCATGCCCGTCGTCACCGGCGTGGCGCAGGCAGGCATCGCCTTCGGCGCCTTCTCGACTTCGACCAGGCACATCCGGCAACTGGCGGCGATCGAGAGCTTCTTGTGATAGCAGAAATGCGGCACGTAGATGCCGGCCTGTTCGGCCGCATGCATCACCATGCTGCCTTCGGCTACGGATACTGTCCGTCCATCGATTTCGACTTCGACCATAACTGTCCCGTATCAATCTGCTTAAAGGGAGGTCGGCACAAGACAGGTCTTGTGTTCGATATGGTGTGCAAACTCGTCCCGGTAGTGCTTCAGAAAGCCCCTGACCGGCATCGCAGCCGCATCACCCAGCGCACAGATCGTGCGTCCCTGAATATTGGCGGCCACCCGATCCAGTTCGTCCAGATCCTCGGGGCGGCCCAGACCATGCTCGATCCGATGCACGATGCGGTAGAGCCAGCCCGTGCCCTCACGGCAGGGCGTGCACTGCCCGCAGCTCTCCTCGAAATAGAAGTAGGAGAGGCGCTCCAGGCTGCGCACCGCGCAACGGGTCTCGTCCATCACGATGACCGCGCCGGAGCCGAGCATCGATCCGGCCTTGGCGATGGCGTCGTAGTCCATCGTCAGGTCCATCATCATCTCGCCCGGAATCACCGGCGACGAGGAGCCGCCGGGGATCACCATCTTCAGCTTGCGACCATAGCGCACGCCACCGGCCAGCTGCAGCAGCTTGGAAAAAGGCGTGCCCATCGGAATCTCGTAATTGCCGGGCAGCTCGACATCGCCCCCGACCGAGAAGATCTTGGTGCCGCCGTTGTTGGGCTTGCCGGCCGCCAGATAGGCCGCTCCGCCGTTGCGGATGATCCAGGGCACCGCGGCGAAGGTCTCGGTGTTGTTGATGGTGGTGGGCTTGCCATACAGGCCGAAGCTGGCCGGGAACGGCGGCTTGAAGCGCGGCTGCCCCTTCTTGCCTTCGAGCGATTCGAGCAGCGCGGTCTCTTCGCCGCAGATGTAGGCGCCGAAGCCGTGATGCGCGTGCAGCTGGAACGAGAAATTCGAGCCCAGAATGTTGTCGCCCAGATAGCCGGCCGCCCTCGCCTGCTCCAGCGCTTCCTCGAAGCGCTCGTAGATCCGGAAGATCTCGCCGTGGATGTAGTTGTAGCCGAC
>JBHADS010000520.1:0-4331 GCA_041855185.1 Lautropia sp.
AACCGGAGGCAGCACTGTGAGCTGGCTGCCGGACAGCGCCTTCAGCACCCGTTCGGCCACCTGCTCGACATCCCGGCCCCGCTCCTTCAGATAGGGATCCTCGATCGTGCGGAACTGGGCCGCCAGCTCCTCGGCCATCTCGGAAATGGCCCACTCGACGTTGATCAGCGCCGAACGCACCTTGTCGCAGGCCGCCTCGAACAGCGCCGGATCGTGCAGCAACATCAGTTGCACATCGAGCAGCGCCTTCGCCTCGGCCGGCGCATCCTCGGGCAACTGCTCGGCCACGGCCAGCAGCTCGTCGTTGACCTGCAGGCCGGCCCGGGTCATCCGCTCGATCTCGGTCTCGACCGCCGTTTCCGCGATGTGATAGCGAGGTACATCGATCAGCCCGGTGTCCAGCACGCAGGCACGCCCCAGCACCACGCCGCCACCCACCGGATGGCCCGTCAGTTTCCTCATCCGCCGCCCCCGGCCAGTTCCTCACCGAATCCGGAGGCGATCAACTCGCTCAGCGCCTGCAACGCTGCATCCTCGTCCTCCCCATCGACCTCGATGGTCAGGGTGCTGCCACAGGCAGCCGCCAGCATCATCACACCCATGATGCTCTTGCCGTTGACACGCCGGCCCCCGCCCCCCTTGGTCAGCCAGACGCTGCTCTTGAATCGGGTTGCCAGCTGAGTCAGTGCCGCCGAAGGCCGGGCATGCACCCCCAGCCGGTTGACCACACGCACGTCCGCTGTCTTCATGTGTCCTCCGAACGCTTCTGCCCCAGAAGCTCGGTATCGACCACGCCGATACCCTCTGCGACATCACGCAGCACCAGAGCCTCCAGCTCATCCAAGGGCAGCCGCGCCCGGTAATTCAGTATTTTCAGCAGCATCGGCAAGTTGGCCCCATAGAACACGCTGATCCGGCCGGGGTCGGCCAGCTGCACCGCAATCCGGGCAGGCGTCGCCCCGAACAGGTCGGTCAGCACGATCTGACCGCTGCCATCGTTGATGCGGGCCGCCAACGCACGCGCCGCCTGCAGCGCCTGATCGGGGTCCTCGTCGGGAATGATGTCGAGCGCGGCCGCCTGGATCGGCAGACCGCGGTAGATATGACGGCAACAGCCCAACATGGCCGTTGCCAGCGGCTGATGCGCAATGATCAGAACCGAAATCATCCTCGCCCGTCCGGCGCGGCACCCGCCGCCCGGTCGGCCTCGACCCGCTGCTCCAGACGTTCGATGAAGAAGGCCGGCACATCGAAACCGGTCTGGGCGGTGATTTCCATGAAGCCCGTCGGGCTGGTGACGTTGATTTCGGTCAGACTGTCACCGATCACGTCCAGCCCCACCAGGAACAGCCCCCGCGCAGCCAGTCTCGGCGCCAGATATTCGGCGATTTCCCGATCGCGCGCCGACAGCGGCTGAGCCACCGGCTTGCCGCCGGCCGCCATGTTGCCCCGCGCCTCGCCCACCTTCGGAATGCGGGCCAACGCATGCGGCACCACCTGTCCGTCGATCAGCAGGATGCGCTTGTCGCCGGCAGAAATCGCCGGCAGATAACGCTGCGCCATCACGGTGCGGCCGCCGAACTGGTTCATCGTCTCCAGAATCACCGACAGATTCGGATCATCCTGCCGCGCCCGGAAGATCGACGCACCGCCCATCCCGTCGAGCAGCTTGAGCACCGCCTCGCCGTGGCGGGCGACGAAGGCCCGCAGCCTCGCCGGATCGCGCGTCACCAGCACATCCGTCGTCAGCTGTGGAAACTCGGTGATGGAGAATTTCTCGTTGTGGCTGCGGATGGCGGCAGGATCGTTGAAGACACGTGCCCCCTGCGCCGCCGCCCGCTCCAGCATGTAGGTGGAATAGACATACTCCATGTCGAAGGGCGGGTCCTTGCGCATCAGCACCGCGTCGAAACGGTCGAGCGCCTCGACCCGCCGCTCGCCCGGCTGATACCAGGGCTTGTTCTCGCCGGTCAGGTGCAGCGGCGTCACCTCGGCCACCACCCGGCCCTCGTCCAGCGCAATGCCCCCCTGCAGGCAACCGTAGACCCGGTGCCCGCGCGCCACCGCCGCGCGCATCATGGCAATGCTGGTTTCCTTCTCGGGTTTCAGCGAATCGAAGGGATCGAGAATAAAGAGAATGTCCATGCGCGACCTGCAGCAGTGAAGAAACGGCCCACCCGGGCGTGCCGCCATTTTAGAGCCTGTCCGGCACTTTATCACTTGGCGTTCCCCCGCCCCGACCGCAGCAGGCACCACAGCGCGGGGGTGTCATGCACGTGTTCATCCCGGCGGGCTGGCCTCGCAGGCGTGCACTGGCATCCTTGCCACGCTTGACGAGGCAGCCCGCCGAGGGCGCCTGTCGCTCTGCCCGCACCGTGTTCCGGGAGCGGCGCGAAGCGGAACACGTACATGACACGTTCTAGATCGCCTGGCCTGCCGGGCACTGAAGCCCGCCGCGGATGCGCGTACCATGCAGGCAGACCCGCTGACATCGCCCTTCGCCCCGGGATGCCCCGGACGGGACAGCGGCCATCCTTCATCCCACAGCCCCCGGCAACGGGGGGAGGAACTCATGGAAAAGCAAGCATTCTTTCAGGACTTTCAGGACAAGCTGATGACGCTGTTCCGCGCCAGCCCCGCGGCCGATCTGGAACGCAACCTCAAGGCGCTGGTGGGCCAGACCTTCAACAAGCTGGAACTGGTCAGCCGGGAGGAGTTCGAGATCCAGGTCGCCATGCTGCAGGCACTGCAGGCCCGTGTCGATGCGCTGGAAGCCCAACTGGCCGGCCAGCAGAGCAGCGAAAGCACCCCACAGGACAGCGGCAGCCGCTCGACATCATGAACGCCCTGGCGGTGGTCCATAGCCGGGCGCTGTTCGGTCTGTCGGCGCCCCCCGTGTCCGTCGAAGTTCACCTCGCCAATGGCCTGCCCGCCTTCAACATCGTCGGCCTGCCCGAAACCTCGGTCCGGGAAAGCCGCGAACGGGTCCGGGCTGCCCTGCTGCAGAGCGGGGTGGCCTTTCCCAACCGTCGCATCACCGTCAACCTGGCGCCGGCCGATCTGCCCAAGGAATCCGGGCGCTTCGATCTGCCGATCGCCATCGGCATCGCCGCAGCCAGCGGCCTGATCCCTGCCGAGGCGCTGCACCACGTGGAGCTGGTCGGCGAACTCTCGCTGTCGGGTGAGCTGCGCCCGATCCGCGCCGCGCTGGCCGTGGCCGCCGGCGTGCACCACAGCCAGACCCCCCGCAGCCTGATCCTGCCGCTGGACAACCTGGACGAAGCCCGCCCGAGCGGCCTCGCACGGCTCTTGGGCGCGCGCACCCTGAGCGAGATAATCCAGCATCTCGACGGCTCGGCCCCCTTGCCCGCCGCCCCATCCTCCGGCGTCGAGGATGCGACGCTGGCCAGTGCCCCGCTCGACGAGGGGGGACCGGACATGGCCGATGTGATCGGCCAGAGCCTGGCAAGGCGAGCGTTGGAGATTGCCGCCAGCGGCCAGCATCCGCTGCTGCTCAGCGGCTCGCCCGGTACCGGCAAGAGCCTGCTTGCCCACCGTCTGCCAGGACTGCTGCCGGAGCTGAGCAGCGACGAAGCCCTGGAGGCAGCGATGATCCGCTCAGCCAGTGGCCGAGCCGTGCACAGCCTCGACCGGCGCCCGCCGCTGCTGTGCCCGCATCACAGCATCACGGCAGCCGGGCTGCTCGGTGGCGGCCATCCACCCCGCCCTGGCGACATCAGTCTCGCCCATCGGGGCGTGCTCTTTCTGGACGAGCTGGCCGAGTTCCGGCGGGGCGTCATCGAGGCGCTGCGCGAACCGCTGGAGAGCGGTCAGATCACGCTGAGCCGGGGCACACACAGCGAGACCTTTCCGGCCCGCTTCCTGCTGGTGGCCGCCACGAATCCCTGCCCCTGCGGTCATCTGGGCGACCCCGCCCGGCAATGCCGCTGCACCCCCGCCCAGATCCGCCGCTATCAGGCCCGGATCTCCGGGCCGCTGCTCGAACGCTTCGACCTGGGAGTGGAGATGATCCGCGAGCCGGCCACCTCGCACGATGCAGGCGCAGCACCACGCCCCGAAAGCAGCGCCGATATCGCCAGCCGGGTGCAGAGAGCCCGCGAGCGCCAGCTGCGGCGCCAGGGCTGCTGCAATGCCCTGTTGCCGGCCGGCCGCTTCGAGGCGCTGCTGGGCCTGCAGCCCCCTGCACGCCAGTTACTGAACCAGGCGGCCGAGCGCTTCTGCTGGTCGCTGCGCAGCCAGCACAAGGCGCTGCGGGTGGCCCGCACCATCGCCGACCTGGAGGACAGCGAAGCGCTGAGCCCTGCCCATCT
>JBHADS010000521.1:0-3201 GCA_041855185.1 Lautropia sp.
CGAGCGTGACCGGCTCGAAATACAGCCGATCGGAGGTGTCGTAGTCGGTGGAGACGGTCTCGGGGTTGCAGTTGACCATGATGGTTTCATAACCATCGTCGCGCAGCGCGAAGGAAGCGTGCACACAGCAATAGTCGAACTCGATGCCCTGGCCGATGCGGTTCGGACCACCGCCCAGCACGATGATCTTCCTGCGGTCGCTGGGCGCGGCCTCGCAGAAGCCCTCGTAGGTGGAGTACAGGTAGGCGGTGCTGGTGGCGAACTCGGCCGCGCAGGTGTCGACCCGCTTGTAGACCGGCCGCACGCCGAGCCGGTGGCGCAGCTTGCGGATCTCGTGCTCGGTGGTTTCGAGCAGATAGCCGAGCCGGCGATCGGAGAAGCCCTTCTGCTTGAGCGTCAGCAGCGTCTCGGCATCCAGGTCGGCGATCGTCATCTTGTCGAGCTGCAGCTCGATGTCGACGATCTCCTTGATCTCGGCCAGGAACCAGGGATCGATCTTGGTCAGGTTGTGCACCTGCTCGATGCTGAAGCCCAGCGCAAAGGCATCGCCCACGTACCAGATCCGCTCGGAACCCGGTTCACCCAGCTCCTTCTCGATCACTTCGAGATCGGTGGTCATCTGATTCTGCCCGTCGACCCCGATCTCGAGGCCGCGCATGGCTTTCTGCAGGCTTTCCTGGAAGGTGCGGCCGATGGCCATCACCTCGCCCACCGATTTCATCTGCGTGGTCAGACGGTTGTCGGCCTGCGGGAATTTCTCGAAGGCGAAACGCGGGATCTTGGTGACGACGTAGTCGATGCTCGGCTCGAAGGAGGCCGGGGTCGCACCGCCGGTGATGTCGTTCTTCAGCTCGTCGAGCGTGTAGCCGACCGCCAGCTTGGCAGCGATCTTCGCGATCGGGAAGCCGGTGGCCTTGGAGGCCAGCGCCGAGGAACGCGAGACGCGCGGATTCATCTCGATGACGATCATCCGCCCGGTCTGCGGGTGGATGGCGAACTGCACATTGGAGCCGCCGGTGTCGACGCCGATCTCGCGCAGGATCGCGATCGAGGCGTTGCGCATCAGCTGGTATTCCTTGTCGGTCAGCGTCTGCGCCGGTGCCACGGTGATCGAATCGCCGGTGTGCACGCCCATCGGGTCGAGGTTCTCGATCGAGCAGACGATGATGCAGTTGTCGGCCCGATCGCGCACGACCTCCATCTCGAATTCTTTCCAGCCGATCAGGCTCTCTTCGATCAGCAGCTCGTTGGTCGGCGACAGTTCGAGCCCCTGCTTGCAGATGGTCTCGAATTCTTCGGCGTTGTAGGCAATGCCGCCGCCGGTGCCGCCGAGCGTGAAGCTGGGGCGGATGATGACCGGGAAGCCGATCTCGCGCTGCGCGGCCCAGGCTTCGTCCATCGAGTGCGCGATGGCCGAACGGGCCGAGCCCAGGCCGATGGATTCCATCGCCTGCTTGAACTTCTGACGGTCCTCGGCCTTCTCGATGGCGGCCGGTTTGGCACCGATCAGTTCGACGCCGTATTTTTCGAGCACACCATGCCGATGCAGGTCGAGCGCGCAATTGAGCGCGGTCTGCCCGCCCATCGTCGGCAGGATGGCGCTGGGCCGTTCCTTGTCGATGATGCGTTCGAGCACCTGCCAGGTGATCGGCTCGATGTAGGTGACATCGGCCATCTCCGGGTCGGTCATGATGGTGGCCGGATTGCTGTTGACCAGGATGACTTTGTAGCCTTCCTGGCGCAGCGCCTTGCACGCCTGCGCGCCGGAATAGTCGAATTCGCAGGCCTGGCCGATGACGATCGGGCCGGCACCGATGATCAGGATGCTGCTGAGGTCTGTACGCTTGGGCATGGGATCAGTGTCCTCGGTCGGCCATCGATCGGGCAAACTGTTCAAACAAATAGGTGATGTCGTTGGGACCGGGGCTGGCTTCCGGGTGGCCCTGGAAGCTGAAGGCCGGCGCGTCGTTCAGCGCGATGCCCTGGATGGAGCCATCGAACAGCGAGACGTGCGTGACGCGCATGTTGGCCGGCAGACTGTCGGCATCCACCGCAAAACCGTGGTTCTGGCTGGTGATGGCGACACCGCCGGTGCTCAGATCCTTGACCGGATGGTTGGCGCCGTGGTGGCCGAACTTCATCTTCAGCGTTCTGGCGCCGGCAGCCAGCGACAGCAGCTGATGGCCCAGGCAGATGCCGAAGATCGGGATCTTGTGCTCGAGAAAGACGCGGATCGCCTCGATGGCATAGCTGCAGGGCTCCGGATCGCCGGGGCCATTGGACAGGAAGATGCCGTCCGGATTCATCGCCAACGCCTCGGCAGCGGGCGTGGTGGCAGGCACCACCGTGACATCGCAGCCATGATCGACCAGCAGGCGCAGGATGTTGCGCTTGACGCCGAAATCATAGGCCACGACCTTGAAGCGGCGATGGAGTTCGGCCGCCACAGTCCCCTCGGGCGCGGCCGGGCGCTTCGGATAGCCCTCGCCCAGCACCCAGGTGCCTTCGTCCCAGACATAGGGTGACTCGACCGTGACGACCTTGGCGAGATCGAGACCGGCCAGACCGGGGAAGGCCCGGGCTTCGGCCAGCGCCGCCTCGATATCGAGCGGCTCGTCGATCTGCTCTGCCGCCACCAGACAGGCGGACTGTGCGCCCTTCTCGCGCAGCAGCGCGGTCAGATGACGGGTATCGATACCGACCAGACCGATCTTGTTGTGGGATTTGAGCAGCTCGCTCAACGATCCCTCGTTCCGCCAGTTGGACACTGCGGCAGGCAGCGCCCGCACGATCAGGCCGGCGACGTGCAGCCCTGCGGACTCCATGTCTTCACGGTTGAAGCCCGTGTTGCCAATCTGGGGATAGGTGAGCGTGACGATCTGCTTGGCGTAGCTGGGATCGGAGAGAATTTCCTGATACCCGGTCATCGCCGTGTTGAACACGAGTTCACCGGCGGACTTACCTGCTGCCCCAAAGGAGTATCCGTGGAATACGGTCCCGTCCGCGAGGACAAGGGCCGCCTTCGGCAGCTTCGGAGCGAATGGATTCGGCATAATCGGCTCTGAAGATAAACCCTTCAATTATGCCACAAAGCAGATTCCACGATCGGCTGCCCCCAGGGGCGCAGGTGCGGACATCGCCCCCCGCCCCTTCCCCTGAGCCGGATCGAATGGCACACTTGGCCGCTGGAGCCTGTCGTGC
>JBHADS010000522.1:0-4490 GCA_041855185.1 Lautropia sp.
CCTTCCCCTCGCGTCCCTTGGGGGATGGCACGCTGTTCGTGCTGTTTTCCTTCCTGGGCAAGCCGGTCTGCGCGCTGCTGATCGGGATGCTGGTCTCCTTCTTGCTGATCCGGGGCGAGAACCGTTCCCAGCGCATCGGCACGATGATCGCGCAGGGGCTGGTGCTGGCGGCGCCGATCCTGCTGATCACCGGCGCGGGCGGCGCCTTTGGCGCGGTGATCAAGGAAACGCCGGTGGGCGCCTATCTGGGCGCGACCCTGTCCGGCCTCGGGCTGGGGGTCTTCATGCCGTTCGTCGTGGCAGCAGCGCTGAAGTCGGCGCAGGGCTCGACGACGGTGGCGCTGGTCACGACCTCGACGCTGGTAGCGCCGCTGCTGGCCTCGATCGGCCTCGACAGCGAGATGGGGCGTGCGCTCTGTGTGATGGCGATCGGTGCGGGCGCGATGACCGTCTCGCATGCCAATGATTCGTTCTTCTGGGTCGTCACCCAGTTCTCGCGGATGAGCGTGGCGCAGGCGCTGCGCGCCCAGACCGCGGCCACCGCCGTGCAAGGGGTCAGCGCAATCCTCTTCATCTGGCTGCTGAGCCTGGTGCTGCTGTAGGGCCGCAGGCCGGCCCCCGGTGATGACCGGGGACTGCTTCCGGGCGCCGCTTCCAGGGCGTCGCTGCTGGGGAGGGGACGCTTCGGGGGCGAGCCCCCGCGTTCAATCCTCGTCCGTGGTGTGCTGTCCTGCGTCGTGGTCGTTCACGAAGGCGTCGGCCTGGGGTTCCGGGGCAGTGGCGGCGTCCCGCTTCTTGTCTTTCTTGCGCTTTCTGTCCTTGACCTTGCCGGCGTAGCGATCCTCGATCCGGTTTCTGGCGCGGCTCGATTCCTTGTAGCCCTTGGGTTTCTGACGGGGCGGAAACTCGATCTTGGGGATCTTCAGGTGCTCGTAGGGAATGTGCGCCAGCATGTGCGCAATGATGTTCAGCCGGGCTTTCTTCTTGTCATTGGAGTCCACCACATACCACGGCGCCCAGACCGTATCGGTGGCATCCAGCATGTCATCGCGTGCACGGGAGTAGTCATACCAGCGCTTGAATGACTCCATGTCCATCGGCGAGAGCTTCCAGATCTTGCGCTTGTCGTGCACACGGTCGCGCAGGCGGCGCTCCTGCTCGTCCATGTCGACATCGAGCCAGTACTTGAGCAGGATGATGCCGTTCTCCACGATGGCTTTTTCCATGAACGGCACCGTGGCAAGAAAGCGTTTGTACTCGTCGGCCGAACAGAAGCCCATGACCCGCTCGACGCCCGCCCGGTTGTACCAGCTTCGGTCGAAGATCTGAATCTCGCCGGCGGCCGGCAGGTGCGCGACATAGCGCTGCATGAACATCTGGCTCTTTTCGCGCTCGGTCGGCGCCGGCAGCGCAACCGTGCGGAACACCCGTGGGTTGACCCGTTCCGTGATCGCCTTGATGGTGCCGCCTTTGCCGGCACCATCCCGCCCCTCGAAGATGATGCAGACCCTCAGTCCCTTCGCTTGCACCCAGCGCTGCAGGGCGACCAGCTCTTCGTGCAGGTGTTTCAGTTCCTTCAGATAGGTTTTGCGATCCATCCGGAGCGCTGTCTTGTTCTTCATGATTCGCCTCGCACCAACTCGGGGGACTCCCGTCTCCTCGAAGTCCGCAACCCTATTCGCCTCGAAGCCAGGAGCAACATCCTTTATGGCATCTGTGCACCGGGGGCAGGAGAATGCCGGCAGTACGCGGCCGGGAAATCCGCAGATGTGGTGTGACGCGGCCTATACTGGATGATTCTTCGGCGATCCCTGCCTGCGGACATGGCGCTCATGCCATTGCTGGGTGGCTTCCTGCAGCCAGCGTGCCGGGTCCCGGCTGGCCGGCGGTTGCAGCGCCAACGCCCGAGCCGCTGCATCAAGAATGACGGCCGCATCGGTCCGCCCCGAGTCATCGATGGCAGGGGCGCCGTTCTGTTTGGAGAGCTTCTGGCCGTTGTCGCCCATCAGCAACGGCAGGTGCAGATAGCGCGGGCTCGGATAGCCCAGCGCCTGTTGCAGCTGCATCTGCCGTCCCGTGGAACTCAGCAGGTCGGCGCCGCGCACCACATCGGTGACACCGGCCTCGGCATCATCGACCACCACCGCGAGCTGGTAGGCCCAGACGCCATCGGCGCGACGTAATACAAAATCACCGCAGTCCTGGGCGGGGTGCTGTCGCTGCAGCCCCAGCCAGCGATCCTCGAAATCGATGGGGCCGTCCAGTGTCCGGAAGCGCCAGGCGCGTGCCTGCCGGCCCGGCGCGAGGCCGTGACGACAGGTGCCGAGATAGGGCGTCTCGTCGCTGGGGACGGGGCTGCTTGTTGCGGTTGACGGGCTGCCGGGGAGGGAGGAGGCCGCAAGCGCGTCGTGATGTCCCGGCGCAGTTCCGGGTGTCCACGGTGCTCCCTCGTGCGATTTCTGAATTCTGCATTCTGAATCCAGAATGATTTGCCTCCTTTCCTTGTCCCGCGCCCCGTGATGAGGGTTCGTTCCGATCGTCTGGGGCGTCCCGGTGTTGCTCGCTTCGGCTCGCTGGGCGCGGCGCTGCCGTTCCTGCTGCCAGGCTTCGGCGATCTCGCGGCGGGTGCAGCCGCAGCCATACAGGCGGCCTTGGCCTTTCAGATGGTCGAAGGCCGCCTGATAGCGGTCGACCCGTGCCGATTGATACCAGGGGGGCGCGTCCCAGTGCAGGCCCAGAAAGCGCAGCTGGTGGCGGATGCGAATGTCCGAGCCGGGTTCGACGCGCGGCGGGTCGATGTCCTCGATGCGCAGCAGCCACAGACCGTCGTGGGCCCGGGCGTCCAGGTAACTGGCCAGCGCCGCCACGATCGAGCCGGCATGCAGGGGGCCGCTGGGCGAGGGGGCAAAGCGGCCGATGTAGGTGGCTTGGGTGCGCGGGGAGCTGAGCGAGGCCGGCCCGAACCCGCCCGATGCGGCGTGTTCCGGGGGCCGAGTGTGCCCGTCGAGAGACGGCCAGCGGGAAGCAGCGGCGTCTGATGCCAGGTGATCGGACATGAATCGGGCCTTCTCGGGTAGGTGCGCGGTCGGCAGGGGTTGTCGACAGGATTCTAGAGCGTGTGAGGCACGGCGCCCTCGCATGTCCCGAAGCGGGGGCGGGCACGACGGAGGCAGGGATCGTCGGGGCTCCGGAGCGTGGTTTGCGTGCGCGTGCAGCGCGCATGAAAGGCGGGCCGCGCTTGCCGGCAGGCGGCGGGGCGAGGCAGCATAACGGCTGCACAATGTATTGCAGGAGCGATGACAATGACCCAACTCGTGGTGGCCTTTCATTCGGGCTACGGCCATACCCGAAAACTCGCCGAGGCGATCGTGGCCGGCGCACAGGCCGAATCCGGCGTGCAGGCGGCGCTGCTGGACGTGTCAGCCATCGACGAGGCGGGCTGGGCACAGTTGGGCGCTGCCGATGCCATCGTCTTCGGCGCGCCCACCTACATGGGCGGTCCGTCGGCGCCCTTCAAGGTCTTTGCCGATGCCAGCTCGAAGATCTGGGGCGTCCAGGGCTGGAAGGACAAGGTGGCGGGAGGCTTCACCTGCTCGATCAGCATGTGGGGCGACAAGCACGGCACGCTGCAGTATCTGATGAACTTCGGGCTCCAGCACGGCATGGTCTGGGTGGGGCTCGGCATGATGCCGGGGCATCCGGCCGGTGCGCCCGACCAACTGAACCGGCTGGGCAGTTCGATCGGGGTGGCAGCCCAGGCTGGCAACGTATCGCCCGAGCTGGAGCCGCCCGTGGGCGATATCGCCACAGCGCGCGCCTACGGGCAGCGCGTGGCGGCGATGGCGGCCCGGCTGCGCGGCGCTTGACATTCTGTCCGGGTGGCAGGCCGCCCGGCGCCGCTTGGGAAGCGTGGGCATCTTGCCGCGGTCTGCCCTGGTCTGGTCCGGGCTGCCGGCGCCTGGGCGCCGCTGGGGATGCGGATCAGGGGGCGAGCAGTGCCACCACGAAGATGCCGATCATCAGGAAGCTGAGGGCGATCTTGGCGAGCATGCCGATCACCATGCCCAGCCAGGTGGCGATACCGACATTGCGGGCGCGCAGCAGATCGCGGTCGACCATGTACTGACCGATGGCAGCGCCCAGCAGCGGCATGAACAGCAGCCCCCACAGGCCGCTGAAGATGCCGGCCACGGTGCCGATCAGCGAGCCGATGATGGCCTCGCGGCTGGCGCCGACCTTCTTGGCACCCAGCACGCCGGCGACGTATTCGACGACCCAGGCGACGATGGCGATGACGGCGGTCGCCACGACCGTGCCGATGCTGATCAGGGTGAAATCATCGATCCAGGCGCCGAGCAGGATGCCGGCGAAGATCAGTCCGACACCCGGCAGCGCGGGGACGATGGTGCCGACGACGCCGATGACGATCAGCGTGGCACACAGAAACCAGAGAGTGACGATCAGGGTGGTGGCCATGACGATGGGGGTAG
>JBHADS010000523.1:0-3355 GCA_041855185.1 Lautropia sp.
GCCGCGCGAGGCCGCCATGCTGCAGCCCAAAGACCCCGAGCATTTCAGAAAGATCCTGCAGGACCGCCGCGAGATGCCCGGTCTGCCCTTCTGAACGCCGGGCCCGCCTCTCCTCCGATATCTGATTTTCCGATCGAGACCCAACTGTCCCCATGAGTGGAATCCAGGTTCACCGTGTCCCCGCCCTGCACGGCTGGCTGTGGGTGCGCCGTGGCTTCAGCCTGCTGAAGCTGGCGCCGATGCAGTTGCTGCTGCTGGTTCTCGTGCTCAAGACGGCCACCAACCTGCTGCCCGGCTTCGGTCTGATCGGCGTGATGATCGCCAAGATCATCATGCCAGCGCTGATGGTCGGCTATCTGAGCGTGGTGCGCCAACTCGCGCCCGACCCCCTCTACACGCCCTCGGCGCTGCCCGCCCCCATCAAACCCGGCCAGAGCCGCTTCAATCTCGAAGCCTTCATCGGCTGGGCGCGCAACCGTCAGGCGCTGCAGACGGTGCTGCTGATCGGCGTGCTCGGTCTGGCCATCGACTTCACGGCCCTGTATCTGTCGGGCTTTCAGGCTTCCGTCGAGAAGCTGGTGGCCACGGTGCAGGCTACCAACAACCTCCCCACCGACGAGAACCAGTTGGCCGAGATGCTGGCCCCGGTGGCGCAGTCGCTCTTCGTCTTTCTGGCGATCTCGCTGCCCTGCTACCTGTTTCTCTGGTATGCGCCGCTCTTTGCCGCCCTGCACCAGCTGCCGCTGCTCAAGAGCCTGGTGTTCAGCGTGGTCGCCGTCTGGCGCAATCTGCTCGCCTTCCTCGGCTACGCGATCAGCCTGGCGATCCTGGTGCTGGCCGCTGCCAGCCTGACGCAGTTGCTCGGTATGCTGCTGGGCGGCGATGGTGGTGGCTTCGGCCTGCAATCCCTGCTGCTCTTTCTGATACTGCCCTTCCTGTTGGCCGTCATCGGCTGCTCACAATGGGCCTGCTACCTCGATACCATCGAAGTCAATCCGCACAACGGGTCTGCGCAACCGGACCCACTGGACATGCCCGGCTGATTTCCTATCCATTAGCCCACGACATCTGATCAACGGGTATTCTTAGAGCGTGCTATAAACTTGTTCGTAACACGCTCTGGTCCAAGCCATGCTCATGGCCTGAACTGAACGCTGCACCCTGTCCGCAGACGACCTTCCAAGGCCGCTGAAGGTTCCGATACGGCGTCCAGAAGCGCCGATCGTCACGTCGACAGGCAGCCCACACTCCTTCGTTCTCGCTCGTTCTGGCGGTTTCAGATGAAACCGCCTTGGTCGCACGCCCCTGCGTGCCCCCCTCCCCGTCGGACGGCTCCGCCCCATCTGTCAGCCCCCGTCGGGACAACCGCCCCGTCCCCGCCAGGACGAGGGCCGCCCATCCGGCAGCACCCGGCCGAGCACACTTCATCCAGTGCGCGGTCCGGATACGCCCTGGGTGATTTCATGACGCCCCTGAAGGCTTGATCCATGCATGACAACACCGACAAGAAACCGGACGCTGCAGCGAATCAACCGGCCCCCCCGCTCCCACCGCCCCATCCCATGCCGGGACTGACGCCAACGGCCGCTGCACATCCGGCAAGCCCACCCATACCCGCCGCAGCGGATCCTGGGCAGCCCGCCCACATCCCGGCCGCCAAAGCGGAGCCCGCCCTATCCACCAAGCCCAAAGACAAGGGTAAGGGCAAGAAGAAAAAACGCACCGACGCCGAGGCCGCGTTCCCGGAGATGATCCGCACCAATGCCGACATCCTGGGCAGCAAGCGCGGGGTCGAGACCATGTTCCGCAACGTGTTCCGCTCGGAACTGGATCTGATCACCCTGGCCGCCACCAAGGCCAACATCATGATCTCGCTGAACGGGCTGATCGTGTCGGCACTGATGATCTCCGGCGCCTTCATCTACGCCTCCTCGCCAAACTTCCTGGTTCCGGCCTACATCTTCATGTTCACGGCGGCTGGCTCCATCGCTTTTGCGCTGCTGTCGGCCTCGCCGGAACGCGCCGAGACACCCCGCGCCCTGTGGCACTGGATCAAGGATGTATTCGCCGGACGGGCCCGGCTGCGCGACTTCCACCACCGGGTCGTGCACCAGAAGGAGCGTTTCGTCGCCGGCGAGGCCAACATCCTGATCTTCAAGGACCGCGTGAAGCTGTCACGCGAGGACTACTGGGAGCGGATGCTCAGCATGATCAACGACCGCGAACAGGTCTACTCCAAGATGAGCGAGCAGCTCTACTGGCTGGGCCTGATGGCCGATCGCAAGTTCCGCTACCTGAACATCTCGTACTCGATCTTCCGCTGGGGGCTGATGACCTCGGTACTGGCCTTCATCGGCATCCGGCTGCTGCCGGGCAACGAGCCCCCGACCAGCCTCGCCAGCACGGTGCTGAACAGCCTCGGCGTCCCGGTAGCCAGCGGCTCGGCGGACAGCGGCGAGCCCCAGAACTTCAAGAGTACCTTCGAGCCTTCGGCGGTGCAGCAGCTCGACGACGGACGCCTGCTGATCGTCGAGGATGAAGCCCGCCTCGCCGTCAGCCTGCTGAAGATGGGTGCCGATGGCAATCTGGTCGAGGACGAGGATGTCGACGCCCGGCTGCTGGCCAGCTTCAAGCGCAAGCTCAACGACCTGGAAGCGCTGGCCCGCGACGATCAGGGCTACCTCTATGCGATCACCTCGCACTCGGTCAACAAGCAGGGCGAACGCAACCCCGACCGCGAGCAACTGCTGCGCTTCCGGGTGATGGGCAACGATGCGCGTGAAGTGCAGCAGTATCCGCATCTGATCGACAAGCTCGTCGCCGACACCGCGCTGCAGCAGCGGATCGAGGCCCAGGGCGGCGCGAAGGTCGATTTCCGGGCCACCAACATCGAGGGGATGGCCTTCGATCCGGTCAACAAGCGGCTGCTGCTGGGCTTTCGTGAGCCACTGGTCGCTGGCAAGAGCATGATCCTCGCCATCGGCAACCCGGAGGAGATGTTCCTGCAGGGCGCCGATCCGAAGTTCGTCGACGTGATCCTGCTCGACATGAAAGGCGGTGGCATCCGCGGCATGGACTACGACCCGCGCGCGCGCACCTACCTGCTCACCAATGAGGTCCGCAACGCCAAGGGCAAGAACCGCTCGCAGCTCTGGACCTGGAACGGTGAGCGCACGAGTCCGGCGGTCCATGTGCCGATGCCGGCCTTCGAGCGGATGAAGAACGTCGAAGCCGTGGGGCTGGCCACCTTCGACGGCAAGCCCTACTACCTGTTCACCAGCGACGAAGGCGATGCCGCAGCCAATCTGACCGGCAAGTACCTGAAGCTGGACTACGAGAAGGGTCTGCCGAAGGC
>JBHADS010000524.1:0-3221 GCA_041855185.1 Lautropia sp.
GGCTTCGGGTGTCGGCTTTTGCGTGAGACCCGGGTTTCGGGGCGCGGGCGTGTGGCCCGCACGGGGATCAGCACGGGGATCATCATGCCGGACGGGCGGGAGCCCGGGCGCCAGACGCCCCGCCATGCAAACGCGGTGACAACCCTACATTTTGCCATGCCGGTGCGCGCCGGTGTCCGATCCTGGAGCGGAAAGGAGGCACCGGCCCCCTGATGCCGGCCGCCGCAGGGTCGGTGTCTCCGACCGATAGGGCGAGTCTGCGAGGATGTTGGCAGCGACGTATCTTGAAAAGCTTTAATATCAATGCGTTGGCACCGTGCTTTCAAGCCTCCTACCCGTTTATCCTGGTCGACCGAGTATGCTGAACCTATTGTCCCGTTGGCAGCGATGGCTGTTTCTGTTGATGTTGCTCTGTACGGTCATGAGCGCAAGCCTCGTGGCCAGGGCCGGAACGACGATGCAGATGCAGCCGCTTGCCGCAGACGCTCAGGGCGGAGCAGCCCTGGGCACGGGCGGGGAGCCGATGCTGCTGGCGCAGGCCGATCCGAATGCGGCAGCGCCTCAGGCGGTGGCGGATGCGGACTGGCGGAGCGGGCCTCAACGGGTGGGCGCGCTGGAGATCGAGCTGATCGCCGATGTCGATCAGGTGGTGCCGGGCGAGCCTTTCCGCCTGGGGCTGCGCCTGAAGCACGATCAGCACTGGCACACCTATTGGCGCAATCCGGGCGATACCGGCTTTCCGACCCGTTTCGAGATCGAAGGGCCGGCGGATACCCAGTACGGCGATATCGTCTGGCCCGCCCCCCAGCGCTATTCGGTCGGGCCGTTGGCCAATTATGGCTATGAGGGCGAGACCCTGCTGGCTCGCGAGGTGAGCTTGCCCGCCGACTACAAACGCCGGCAGGCGCGTTTCCGGGTGCGGGCCGAATGGCTGATCTGCCGTGATGTCTGCGTGCCTGGCGAGGCGCCGCTCGAACTGAGCCTGCCGGTTGGTGGGGTGACGGTTCCCGCCGATGATCGGGCAGCCCGCTTCGACGAGGCTGCCGGCCGGGCGCCGCTGGCGGGCAGTGCCCCGCTGCAGGCCCGCTGGTGGCAGCGGGGCGCCGAGGCGATGCTGGTGCTGCCGCCCGAGCTGACGGCGGGCAAGGCACCGCAACGTGTCAGCTTCCTGCCGTACTTCGCCGAAGTGATCCGCCCGGCGGCACCGCAGAATCTGGTGGAACTGGCGGGCGAGACCGGCCGCTACGCGCTGGCCCTCGAAGTGGACGAGCAGACGATCCGCTCGGCCGAGGCGGGCTGGGAGAACAGTGGCGGGGTGCTGCTGATCGACGGGCAGCGCCCGGTGGAGGTCGTGCTGCAGCGGCAGACCGTGGTGCCCGTGGCGGGCCGCACCGTGTCGGTGGACAAGCCGATCGAGGTGGATCTGGGCGGCGGCCAGCAGCAGGCGGCTGCCAGCAAGAACAATGGTGGCCTGCTGGGCCAGCTCAGTCTGAATGGCAAGGCGGCCGATGCCTCGGCAGCCACTGCGGGGGCTGGGCAGCCCGCGCCGTCCTCGGGGGCTGTCTCGACTGCTCCCTCGACGGGGGGCGTGGCATCTCCGGGCGAAACGGCTGCACAGCCGGGGGCCGAGGCTTCCTGGCTGTCGCGCATGCTGGGCACCGATGCGGGTAGCCTGCTGTGGACGATGGCTGCAGCCGTTCTGGGGGGGCTGATCCTCAATCTGATGCCCTGTGTCTTTCCTGTGATCGGGCTGAAGGTACTGTCCTTCACCGAGGCGGCGGCCGGTCGTCCGGCAGAGGCGCGTCGCCATGCGCTGGTGTTCTGCCTGGGGGTGATGACCACCTTCGTGGCGCTCGCCCTGCTGCTGGTGGGGTTGCGATCGCTGGGTCAGGTGGCGGGTTGGGGCTTCCAGTTGCAATCGCCGGTGTTCGTGGCGGCGATGGCGCTGCTGTTCGTGGCCATAGGTCTGAATCTGTTCGGCGTCTTCGAGGCGGGTTCGTCCTTCACCCGTTTCGGCAATGTGCCGATGATCGGTACGGTGCGCAGCAGCTACACGGGCTCCTTCATGACCGGGGTGATGGCGGTGGTGGTAGCCACCCCGTGCACCGCACCCTTCATGGGCAGCGCGGTCGGCTTCACGCTCGGCTCGTCGGCCTTGCAGGTGGTGCTGGTGTTCTCGGCACTGGGCTTCGGCATGGGGATTCCCTATCTGGTGCTGGTCAGCAGCAACCGTCTGCTGACCAGGCTGCCACGTCCGGGGCCGTGGTTGCAGACCTTCCGCCAGTTGCTGGCGTTTCCGATGTTCCTGACGGCAGCCTGGCTGGTCTGGGTGATGGCGATCCAGACCGATGCCCAGGGCGTGCTGCTGCTGCTGATCGCCGCGATCCTGCTGTCCTTCGCGGCCTGGATCTATGGTCGCTGGCAGTTCGAGCTGCGTCCCAGCGCGGCCCGCAGCGCCCCGGCCTGGCTGTTCCTGGCCGTGCTGTCGGTGGCGGCCTGTGTGCTGATCGTGTCGCGCCTGCCGGTGGTGGCCGATGCGGCCACCACGGCCGCGGTGCCGCAGACGCAGCGCCGGGCGGAGGCCACGGCCTGTCTGCCGGGCGCCGATGGCAAGCTGCCGGAGTCCTGTCAGGGCTGGCAGCCATGGTCACCCGAGCGCGTGGCCGCGGCCAGGGCCGTGGGGCAGCCGGTGTTCATCGACTTCACGGCCGCCTGGTGTCTGAGCTGCCAGGTCAACAAGCGCGTGGCGCTGGACCGGGAGGACATGCTGCGCGAGTTCCGTCGGCGCAACATCCTGTTGCTGCGGGCCGACTGGACCCGGCGCGACGCGATGATCGCGCAGGAGCTGGCGCGCTTTGGCCGCAACAGCGTGCCTTTCTACCTGTTCTATGACGGCAAGAGCCGCGAGGCTCCGCCGAAGCAGCTCCCGGAGCTGCTGACGGTGGATATCGTGATGAACGCGATCAACGGGCGCTGATCGAAGCAGCACCGTCCGGACGGTGCGCCGAGATCTGCTCCGGCGGCAGGTCGGATGCAGGTTCGGATGCGCCCTCGGCTGGCCTCAGTTCAGGCCCAGCACGTCCCGCATCGTGAACAGGCCGTTGTCCTTGTCGGCGAGGAAGCGGCAGGCTTTCAGGCTGCCGTCGGCATAGTGGACGCGGCTGGTGGCGCGGTGCTTGATCTCGATCTGCTCGCCGGGGCCGGCGAACATCACGGTGTGA
>JBHADS010000525.1:0-6430 GCA_041855185.1 Lautropia sp.
CCCGATGGGGAACTGGTGATCGGCTGGGATCGGGAGGTGGAGGGCTTCTTCTGGCTGGCCGGGCAGGGCGGCTATGGCATCCAGACGGCGGCGGCTGCCTCCGAGCTGGCGGCTGCGCTGCTGCTCGATCAGCCGCTGCCGCCGCAGCTGCGCCGCTTCGGCGTTTCGCCGGCGGTGGTGGACCCGGCCCGATTCGGACGCTGAGCACCCACGCCGCAGCGCAAGCCAGCAACACCAGCAACACCAGCAACACCCACAACATCAACCGCAGGAGGAGACAGGCATGGCCAACATCAGGGAAGCCCTGAAGCTCGGTGGCGCATTCGTGGGCGTGATCGTCGGCGCGGGCTTTGCGTCCGGGCAGGAGATCATGCAGTTCTTCACGGCTTTCGGGACGGTGGGTTTCGCCGGCGCCATCGTCGCCAGTGCGCTGTTCGTGCTGCTGGCGATGATCCTGTCCTCGCTCGGGCAGCAGCTGGGCGGCCAGTCGCACAAGCCGGTGATCGATCGGATCGGGGGGCGCTGGCTTGGACGGCCGATCGACTGGATGATCAGCTTCTTCATGTTTGCGATCGTCGTCGTGATGTTCTCGGGGGCAGGCGCGCTGCTGGAGCAGCTCAGCGGGCTGCCGCGGCTCTGGGGCAGCATCGCCACCACGGTCGCCACGGTGCTGATCGTCTGCCTGGACGTGCGCAAGGTGATCGCTTTCATCGGGGTACTGACCGTTCCGCTGCTGGCGGCGGTGACGATCGTGGCGGCCTGGTCGATTGTCAGTGGCCATGCCGATCTGGCGGTGCTGAACGAGGCGGCGGCCGCGCAGCCGCGTGGTGCGGGCAACTGGTTGGTGGCGGCCTTGCTCTACGTGTCCTACAACATCGTGGCCGGGGCGCCGTTCCTGGCGATCCTGGGCGGCCGTTCGGTCGATCGCTCCACGGCCTGGCTGGGCGGGGTGCTGGGCGGTGCGTTGCTGGGGCTGCTGATTCTGGTGATCGGCGGCGCGATGTTCGTCAAGATCGACCAGCTGGGCGACGTGGACATGCCGATGCTGGCGCTGGCTTCACAGATCTCGCCCTGGGTGGGCGCGCTGATGGGGCTGGTCGTGTTTGCGATGATCCTCAACACCGCGGTGGGCATGCTCTATGCCTTCTCGGCGCGGGTGATGACGCCGGGCACCCGCGGCTTCCGGATCGGCACGGCAGTGGTGGGACTGGCGGCCTTCGCCTTCAGCTTCGTCGGCTTCATCAAGCTGGTGGGAACGGTCTACCCCTTCTTCGGCTATCTGGGGTTCGTGCTGATGGCCTGCACGCTGCTTGCGTGGTGGCGGCAGCGGCGCTGATGGCTCTGCCGCTGTAGCGCCGCCCAGGCCCGGCGGCCTCGGCCGGAAGCGTGCATGAGGCTGTCGGGCATGAGGCTGCCGCAGGGCGGTGGTCCGCACACGAGCCGCCTGCGTGAGGGCGGGCCGGATGTCGGGCTTCAGAAGAAGTGGCGCACGCCCAGGGCCACACGACGCGGTTTCAGATCATCGGCGCCGGCCACCTGCTCCTTGCCGATACCGACGGCACCGTACAGGTAGGTACGTTTGCTCAGGCCGTGGGTATAGGCCAGGCCCACGCCACTTTCAGTGTTCTCCTCTCCGTCCGGGTCATCCCGGCGGTAGGTCAGGTAGGCCGTACCGTTGTCCGAGACCGCATAGCTGAGGCTGCCGAAGTAGCCTTTGGTCTTGTCGGACGCTGCCCCATCTTCGTACTTGATCCTGGATTCAGCGTAGGTGAAGCCGGCACCGAAGCGTCCCAGCTGGGTGCCCAGGGATGCCAGCAACTGATCGGTGCTTTTCAGGTTGTCGATTCCCCCGCCATCGATGGACTGGTAGCCCAGACCGATCGAGACAATGCCCCAGTCGCCCGTACCGCTGAACGAGTAGGTATCGTTCTGTTTGTGGAAGTCCCCGGCCGCTGCGCCAGCGGCAGGCTCGGACTCGCCCGCTGTGTAGCTGCCGCTCAGCATGATGCCTGCCAGGGCAGGGCTTTCATAACGGATGGTGTTGGAACTGCTGCCCATCACCCCGGCCAGTTCATCGTTGTTGTAATAGAAGCTCTGGCCTGTCAGATCGCCGATATCCAGAACCGGCTTGATGGCGACATCCTGTTTGCCGAGTTTCAGCACGCCATAGCCGCCCTCCAGACCGACCCATGCTTCGTTGTAGAAAGCATCCGGGTCCGATTGCATCCCGTCGTCGGTGCGCGCCCGGAACTCCAGGGCAAAGATGGCTTTCGTTCCGGTGCCCAGCTCTTCGGTGCCGTCGATGATGACGCGCGATCCGCCCCAGATGCCGTCGTTGATCTGCAGATCGCTGCTCTGGCCGTCATGGGCATCTTTGTTCAGGCTCTCCAGCGCGGCATCGAGGCTGCCCTGAAGCTGGACGCTGCTTTGTGCAATGGCGAGAGGAGAGAAAGCGGCGGTTATCAGGCTAGCAAGAATGATTCTTTTCATTATTCAATCTCCCGGACGTTGTCTACCGTGAAATCGCGCATCACCTGCACAGGAATCCGAGGCTGGCCCGGCCCATTCGGGTACACACGCGGCATCGTTGCAGCGGGATTCAGGGGTGGCATGCGCTCGGCACCAGTATAACCGTATAGGCTCTGGCGCCACACTGGGCAGCCAGAGCCATACATCCTCACGATGAAAAACGGGCCGGCCGTCAAGCGGCCAGCCCGTGTTTGTGGCGGATCAGTCCGCCGTTCAGTGTGCGGTGCTCAAGGCTTCAGGGGCTGATCCCTGCGCGGCGCATCCGCACGCCCTGGTGCACCCAGACGAAGAGCAGCAGCAAGAAGCCCGGCAGATAGAACCAGTTCGGGCTGGGCCGGTCCGTCGGCGTCAGCACCTCGGTGATCGCCCAGCCCTGCTCGAAGCCGATCTTCTGGGCCGGCGAGCCGAAGCGCACCAGGCTGATCTGCAGATCCTCGCCGAAGGGCATCACGCCCAGGCCGGCGTCGGACAGCCGTTTCAGCGCCGGGCCTGGTTCGCCCATCGGCAGCGACAGCGTCTTGCTCTTCAGATCGCCTTCCAGCGTCTCGCCCTCGATCCGCACGACGAAGTTCTCGCCCGGTTTCAGCGCGTCGACGGTCTGCGTCCACTGCTGCGGGCTGCGCTGTTCATAGCGGGGATAGAGCTGATCCATCAGGAAGTCGGGGCGGAACAGGATCAGAATCCCGACGATCATCAGACCGGCCTCCCACCATTGCAGCCGGATGCGCATCCAGCCCAGCGTCAGCGCGCTGAAGTGCATCATCGCCAGCGTCGAGGCCGCAAACACCAGAATCGCATGTGGCCAGTTGTCGATGCCGATCAGCAGCAGTTGCGGGTTGAAGATCCAGATGAAGGGCAGGATCACCGTCCGCAGCGCGTAGGAGGCGCCCTGGATGCCGGTCTTGATCGGGCTTTCGCCGGAGATGGCGGCGGCCGCGAAGGTTGCCAGACCCACGGGTGGGGTGATGTCGCCCATGATGCCGTAATAGAACACGAACAGGTGCACGGCGATCAGCGGAATGATCAGTCCGTTCTGTGCGCCCAGCTCGACGATCACCGGTGCCATCAGGCTGGCGACCAGGATGTAGTTGGCGGTGGTGGGCACGCCCAGGCCGAGGATCAGGCAGACGAAGGCCGTGAAGATCAGCATCAGCATCAGATTGCCACCACTGATGAACTCGACCAGATCCGTCATCCGGAACCCGAGGCCGGTGAGGGTGATGGTGCCGACGATGATGCCCGCGGTGGCGGTGGCCACGGCGATGCCGACCATGTTGCGGCTGCCATTCTCCAGGCCGCGCACGCTGTCGCAGGCGCCGCGCTTCAGCCCCCGGCTCAGCGCATCGGGCTCGCCGCGGAACAGGCCGATCAGCGCATACTGGGTCAGCATCATCGCCAGCAGCACCACGCAGGCCCAGAAGGCCGCCAGCGCCGGCGAGGCCTGATCCACCATCAGCAGCCAGATCAGCACGCCGATCGGCAGCATGTAGTGCAGGCCGGCACGCACGGTCGGCCAGATCATCGGCCGGACGGGGTTGTTGATGTCGATGTCATGGGGCAGATCCGGCGCCTTGGCTGCCTGCCAGGTGGCCAGCACATAGAGGGCCAGCAGCACCAGACCCACGGCCGGGCCGGCGTTGTCGCCAAGCGCGGCACGCAGTCCCAGCACCACGTAGTACAGCACGCACAGCAGCACCACCGAGCCGGTCAGACCCAGGCCCATCGCCCGCATCCGCTGACCGATGCTGCGGTGGTCGGTGTTGGATACGGCGGGTTTCAGGCCCAGTTTCAGGGCTTCGAGGTGGACGATGTAGAACAGCCCGATGTAGGACAGCAGAGCCGGCAGCAGCGCGTGCTTGACGATCTCCGCGTAGCTGATGCCGACATACTCGGTCATCAGGAAGGCGGCTGCCCCCATCACCGGCGGCATGATCTGACCGTTGACCGAGGCCATCGTCTCGATGGCGCCGGCCTTGACGCCGCCATAGCCGGCTTTCTTCATCAGCGGAATGGTGAAGATGCCGCCCGAGACGACGTTGGCCACCGAGGAGCCGGACACCACACCGTTCAGGGCCGAGGAGATCACCGCCACCTTGGCAGGGCCGCCCCGCAGGTGGCCGAGTAGGGCGTAGGAGACCTGCATCATGTAGTTGCCGCCGCCGGCCAGGTCCAGCAGCGAGCCGAACAGCACGTAGACGAAGATGGTGGAGACCGAGACGCCGAGGGCCACGCCGAAGACGCCTTCGGTGCCGAGCCACATCTGCGACATGACGCGGGAGACCGAGGCGCCCTTGTGCGCCAGCACATCCGGCAGCATCGGGCCGGCGAAGATGTAGGCCAGACAGGCGAGTGCCAGTGCGGCCATCGGCCAGCCCACGGTACGGCGGGTCGCCTCCAGCAGCAGCACCATGCCGGCGATTGCCGTCCACAGGTCCATCTCGGTGGGTTGGCCGGGCCGCTCGGCAAGCTCCTGATAGAAGAGGTAGAGATAGGCGGCACAGAAGGCGGCCGCGAAGGCCAGTACCCAGTCGATCAGCGGAATGCGGTCGCGGGCGGATCGGCCCTTGAAGGCCGGGTAGGTCAGATAGCCGAGGAACAGCGCGATGGCCAGGTGCAGGGCGCGGGCTTCGGTGTCGTTGACGATGCCGAAGTTCAGCGCGAAGGGCAGCGGGCTGGCATAGAACAGCTGGGCCAGCGACCACAGGATGGCCAGCACCATGACGACGCCGGCGCCAATACCCTTGAGGTGGCGGCCGCCGGTGTCGGCATCGGCAACGAGCTGCTGCAGGGCATCAGCCTCGTTCGGGGCAGAAACAGAAGGAGGGGAGGTCTGGCTCACGGGAGTCGATCCAGAGAGAAGTCAAAACGCGGCGCCCGCCGGAGAGGGCGGGCGCGTCGAATGGGAAGGGTGGGTCTGCGCGGTGTGATGCCCGGAGGCGATCGGTTGCGCAAGGCACCGGGCCATCGTGGCCCGGCGCGACTCGGTGCTTACTTGACCCAGCCTTTCTCTTTGTAATAGCGCAGCGCGCCTTCATGCAGCGGTGCCGAATTGCCTTCCGTCACCATGTCCTCGGGCTTCAGGTTGGCCAGCGCCGGGTGCAGTTTCTTGAAGTCCTCGAAGTTGTCGAACACCGATTTCACGACGGCATAGATCGTGTCGGCCGGCACTTTGGAGGAGGTGACCAGCGTGGCCAGCACACCGAAGGTGTCGATGGCGTCCGGGTTGTTCGGATACAGGTTGGCCGGGATCACCGCCTTCGCGTAGTAGGGTTTCTCGGCGACCAGTTTGTCGATGGCCGGGCCTTTCAGCGGCACCAGGCGGGCCGAGCAGGTGGTGGTCGGGTCCTGGATGTTGGCGCTGGGGTGGCCGGCGGCAAAGACGAAACCGTCGATCTTGCCGTCACAGAGGGCAGGGCCGTGCTCATCGGCCTTCAGCTCCGAGGCCAGCGAGAAGTCGCTGCGCTTCATGCCTTCGGCGGCCAGCAGCTCGTCCATCGCGGCACGGGTGCCCGAACCCGGGTTGCCGATGTTGAAACGGCGGCCCTTGAAGTCCTGGATGCCATTGGCCTTGACTTCGCGCCGTGCGACGGCGGTCAGCGGCTCGGCATACATCGAGAAGACCGCGCGCAGATCCTTGTCGGCTCCCGACTTCTGGAAGGGCCCGCTGCCGTTGTAAGCCTGGTACTGCACGTCGGACTGGGCGAAGCCGATGTCCAGCTCGCCCTGCTTGATGGCGTTGACGTTGAACACCGAGGCGCCCGTGGATTCGACCGAGCAGCGCAGCTTGTGCTGGGCACGTTCCTTGTTGACCAGACGGCAGATGGCGCCGCCGGCCGCGTAGTAGACGCCGGTGACGCCGCCGGTGCCGATGGTCACGAACTGGTTCTGCTGGGCGCTGACC
>JBHADS010000526.1:0-3975 GCA_041855185.1 Lautropia sp.
ATGGGCACCGCCTCGACCACGGCGCGGGTCAGCTCCAGATCGAAACCGATCCGGGTGCCGTCACGGTCCATGCTGGTCAGCAGGATCTCGCCCGCTCCCAGCTCGGCCACCTTGCGTGCCCATTCGAGCGCATCCAGGCCGGTGTCGTTGCGACCGCCGTGGGTGTAGACGTGCCAGCCGCCCTCGGGCTGGCGCTTGGCATCGATGGCCACCACCAGGCACTGCGAGCCGTAGTAGTCGGCCGCATCGGCGATCAGCCGGGGATTGTGGATGGCGGCGGTGTTGACCGACACCTTGTCGGCGCCGACGTTCAGCAGCCGCCGCATGTCTTCGAGACTGCGGATGCCACCGCCGACCGTCAGCGGAATGAAGACCTGCTCGGCCACCGCCTCGATCACCGACAGGATGGTGTCGCGCTCGTCGGAGGAGGCCGTGATATCGAGGAAGGTCAGCTCGTCGGCCCCTTCCTCATCATAGCGACGGGCGATCTCGACCGGATCGCCGGCATCGCGCAGACCGACGAAGTTGATGCCCTTGACCACCCGGCCGGCCGTCACGTCCAGGCAGGGGATTACGCGCTTGGTCAGGCCGTTGCGGGCTGCGTCCCCCCGCGCGTCGGAATCAGCCACCGCTCACCCGCTCGATCGCCGCGCTGAAGTCCAGCGTGCCCTCATAGATGGAACGGCCCAGGATGACGCCCTCGACGCCATATTCCTCGACTTCGAGCAGGCGGTCGATGTCGCTCAGATCGGTGACGCCGCCCGAGGCATAGACCGGCACGCTGACGGCCTCGGCCAGACGCTGGGTGGCCTCGACGTTGACGCCGCTCAGCATGCCGTCACGGCCGATGTCGGTATAGATGATGCCCTCGATGCCATAGCCGACGAACTTGCGCGCCAGATCGATCACTTCGTGCCGGGTCAGCTTGCTCCAACCGTCGGTGGCCACCTTGCCGTCCCGGGCATCGAGACCGACGAGAATCTGGCCGGGGAAGGCATTGCAGGCATCGTGCAGGAAACCCGGGTTCTTGACGGCAGCGGTGCCGATCACGACATAGCTGACGCCGCTGTCGAGATAGCGCTCGATGGTGTCCAGCGAGCGGATGCCACCGCCCAGCTGCACCGGCACCTCGGCGCCGACCGCCTCGATGATGGCGCGGATGGCGCTGGTGTTCTGGGGCTTGCCGGCGACGGCACCGTTCAGGTCCACCAGGTGCAGACGCTCTGCCCCCAGATCGGCCCAGCGACGGGCGACTTCCTCGGGGGCATCGGAAAACACCGTTTCATCGTCGAGATTGCCTTGTTTCAGGCGAACACATCGCCCGTCCTTCAGATCGATCGCAGGAATCAGCAGCATGTCAAAAACAACACTCGCAGCTCAGGGCTGCCATTGGATGAAGTTCTGATAAAGGCGCAGACCGGCTGCCGCGCTCTTTTCAGGGTGGAACTGGGTGGCAAAAATATTAGATTGGCTCAGCGCACAGGTAAAGTCCATGCCGTAGCAGCTGTAGGCGGCACTGTGCGCCGGATCATCGGGCACCGCATAGTAGCTATGCACGAAATAGAAGTAGGCGCCCGGCTCGATGCCCGCCCACAGCGGATGATCGCCGGTCGGGTAGACCCGGTTCCAGCCCATGTGCGGCACTTTCAGATTGCCGGCCGCCTTCATCCGTTCGGCCGGAAAGCGCAGCACCTTGCCGGGAATCACCCCCAGCCCGGGCGTGTGGCGACCATCGCGCTCGGGGCGCCCATGCAGCCCCTCCTCGCTCTCGTCCAGCAGCATCTGCTCGCCGACGCAGATGCCCAGCAGCGGCTTGGTGCGACAGGCATCCAGCACCGCCTCGGTCAAGCCTTCCTTGGCCCCCAGGCTGCGCATGCAATCGGGCATCGCCCCCTGGCCGGGAAACACCACCCGCGCCGCCTCGCGGATCACGGCCGGATCATCGGTGATGCGGATACGGGAATGCGGGCTGACGTGTTCGAGCGCACGGGCCACCGAGCGCAGGTTGCCCATGCCGAAATCCACGACGGCTATCGATGTCGCTGTCATCCGACCAGACTCCCCTTGGTGGACGGCACCTGCCCGGCCATGCGCGGATCGGCCTCGGCCGCCATCCGGAAGGCGCGGCCGAAGGCCTTGAAGACCGTCTCGCACTGATGGTGCGCGTTGGTGCCACGCAGATTGTCGATGTGCAGTGTCATCTGGGCATGGTTGACCAGCCCCTGGAAGAACTCCTGCGCCAGATCGACATCGAAGCGGCCGATCATCGCGCGGGTGAAGGGCACGTGCCAGCTCAGCCCGGGACGCCCGGAGAAATCGATCACCACCCGCGACAGCGCCTCGTCCAGCGGCACATAGGCGTGACCGTAGCGGCGGATGCCGCGCTTGTCACCGAGCGCCTGCGCGATGGCCTGCCCGAGCACGATGCCGACATCCTCCACCGTATGATGATCATCGATGTGCAGATCGCCCTCGGCCTGGATGTCGAGATCGACCAGCCCGTGACGGGCGATCTGATCGAGCATGTGCTCGAAGAAAGGGACACCGGTAGCCAGCCGGGCCTTGCCCGTGCCATCCAGGTTCACCCGGACCGTGATCCGGGTTTCAGCCGTGTTGCGAGTGACTTCAGCGATGCGCATGAATCTGTTGCCTTCGATATGCCTTCTGGGAAGGGTTGCGGGTCGGGCCGGACAGCCCGTCTGCCCCGGCCGCCCACATTCGGGAGCAGGCGGCGATGGCGACGGGCCGGCCCACGCCTGGGGCGCGACACCGGGCGCCAGCCCGCCGCGACGGAGTCAGGTGGGCGCCCCCGTGACAGGCACCGTCCGCAGCGCCTGTTCGAGCGCGGCCAGCATCGCCCGGTTCTCGTCCGGCGTGCCCACCGTCAGGCGCAGGCATTCCACCAGCAGAGGATGCATTCTACCGACCTCCTTGATCAGCACGCCGGCTTCACGCATCGCGGCGGCGATCCGGGCGCTTCGGCCGGCCGCCTGCGGCGCAGCCGCCACACGCACCAGCACGAAATTGGCCTCCGAATCGAAGATCTCGGCAAGCCCCTGTGGACCCAGCAGCCGCTGCAGGCCGTCGGCCAGTTCGGCACGCTGCGCGACGATCGCGTCGGTCTGCGCCTGGAACTGCGAAAAATGCTCCAGCGCAAATACCGCCGTCTCGGCATCCAGCACGCTGATGTTGTAGGGCGGGCGGATCTTGTCCAGCTCGGCGACCCACGCGTCGGCCGCCGCCATGTAACCGATCCGGGCGCCCGCCAGCCCCCACTTCGAGCAGGTGCGCATCACCGCCAGATTCGGCCAGCGGCCCAGCTCGCTCATCCAGCTGGCGCCACCGGCAAAGGGTGCATAGGCTTCGTCCAGCACCACCAGCCCATCGGAGGCGCGCAGGATCGCCTCGACATCGGCCAGCTCGAAGCAGTTGCCGGTCGGGTTGTTGGGATAGGCCAGGAAGATCACCGAGGGCCGGTGCAGCGTGATCGCCGCCAGCATCGCCTCACGATCCAGCCCGAAATCGGGGCGCAGCGGCACCGGCACGAAACTCAGCCCGTTGAGCTGCGCGGAGACCTGGTACATCACGAAGGACGGCGCCGGCGCCATCACCACCGCGCCGGGCTGCGCCACCGCCGTGCACAGCATCGCGATCAACTCGTCCGAACCATTGCCCAGCACCAGCGGCTGCGCGGCCGGCAGCGCGTCATGCGTGCGGATCGCCGCCTTCAGGCGCTCGTAGGTGGCAGCGGCCGGATAGCGGTTGATGGCCAGCGAAGCCAGACGGCGCCCCAGTTCCTCGCGCAGCGGCTCCGGAAAAGCATAGGGATTCTCCATCGCGTCGAGCTTGAGGCCATCGCCAGGGTTCTGCACCACATAGGCCGACATCGCCCGCACATCCGGGCGCACCACACGCTCGGCCACGGCTGCGGCCGACGGACGGGAAACCGCGGTATCAGCCGCCTGCGCCGACGAG
>JBHADS010000527.1:0-3114 GCA_041855185.1 Lautropia sp.
CAGTACATCAGCTCGGCGGTGATCTGGGGCGTCTCGGGCACCAATGCCCAGCACTCCTTCTTCCAGCAGCTGCACCAGGGTCCGGATGTGGTGCCGGTCGATTTCATCATCGCCCGCAAACCCGATCCGGCCTCACTGGCCGGCGACAAGGATGAGCGCCACATGATCCTGGTGGCCAACTGCCTCGCGCAGAGCGCTGCACTGGCCCTCGGCAAGCCGCTGCCCAACGCCGCCAACGGCGAAGACTGGCACAAGGCATTCCCCGGCAATCGCCCGAGCACGACGATCATGCTGCCGAGCATCGATCCGGCCTCGGTCGGTGCGCTGCTGGCTGCCTACGAGCACGCCACCTTCGTCGCCAGCGTGGTGCTGGGCCTCAACGCCTTCGACCAGTTCGGCGTCGAATACGGCAAGGTGATGGCGAAGTCGGTCGAAGCCGCGCTGAGCGGCCAGGATGACAGCGCGCTGGACCCCGACACCCGCGCCCTGCTGGCCTACTTCAAGGGCTGATCGGCCTGTCCCGGCCTCATCGCCACAGCAAAAAGGGCACCACCCGCGAGGGTCGGTGCCCTTTTTTGCGCGCCGATCCGATCGATCAGACGCCTGTCCATTCAAACGGCCGAAACGTGCGACCAAGCTCCATCCCGTTGGCCACCCGAGGCCCGGACGATCTGCCGGCGTTCATGCCGCCCGGGTTCCCCGATCCCGCGCCGGAGCGCGGGACAGGTGTCTGTCGGGCTCGACAGCGGCCCGGAAAGAGGCCAGTCGCCTCAAAAACGGATGCCGGTCTTGAGGCTGTAGCTGGTCACATCGCCGGTGCGGTCGATCTCGGCCGCCAGGTTGATGCCCAGATTGATGTTGATACCGGCAAAAGCCTTGTTCAGCGAGAAGCTCTCGCGTTGCAGGCCCGGCACCCCCTGCGGCGTGCTGCGCACCCAGACCTTGCCGATGCCGGCGTAGGGGGTGAACATCAGAAAGCCCTTCGAGATCGACAGATCCAGCCCGGTGGTGTTCATCTTCAGCTGATCGATGCCGGTCAGCGCCGAATAGGAACCCCGCACCGCAACGGCCGGCAGGACCGTGCTGCCCTCGATGAAGGCCCAGCGCACCTCGGCGCCCCAGACGCCGATGTTGTTCGAGCTGCTGTTGTAGAAGCCACCGATGTCGATTCCGCCCGGCAGCCCCTTGTGGGCCCGGATGCCACCCATCGCGATCCACTGATCGACGCTGGCGCCACCCGAGGCACGGCGCCACAGCTCACGGTTCGGCACCTTCATCGCGGTGGCCGAGACGTTCACGTCGAAACCGAGCACGCCGAGGCTCTCGGCCGGCACCACGCCCTTGAAGGAAATGCCCGAGCCGAGATCTTCCGACAGCGTGCGGAAATCCCCCTGGCTCAGTACACCCAGGGTATTGATGTAATCGGCGGCCTGCGCCGAAGGCAGCGCCATCATGGCGCCACAACCCGCCAGCGCCATCATGCCGTGGCGCAGCCCAGTCCATCCTTTCTTCATGTCAGCCATGAAACACACTCCTGAAATCAATGATCTTCACCCAGAACGCGCCTGAAGCACCGCAAAGGGCCGGACTTTCGGTGGACAGACCGCGGAGGCCAGCCCGGACGGGTGTATGATGGCGCGTTGCCGCAACCCGTGCCTCACGACTGTGCCAAACGAATACATTCTGACGCTCGCCTGTCCCGACAAACCCGGTATCGTACACGCAGTCAGCGGTTTGTTGTTGAATCACAACAGCAACATCACGGAAGCCGCCCAGTACAACGACCCGGATTCCGGTCTGTTCTTCATGCGGGTGCAGTTCAGTCGCGGCGGCAATGCCGAGGCCACGCTGCGCGAGGCGCTGGGTACGCTGGCGGCACGCTTCTCGATGCAATGGAAGCTGGCGGTGGCCGGTCAGCGGATGCCGACGCTGATCATGGTCTCCCGGCAGGGCCACTGCCTGAACGATCTGCTGTTCCGCGCCCAGACCGGGCTGCTGCCCATCGATGTCCGGGCGATCATCTCGAACCACGACGATTTCCGCCCGCTGGCCGACAGCCACGGCATCCCCTTCCATCGGGTGCCGATCAGCGCAGCCACCCGCGCCGAGGCCGAAGCCCGGCAACTGGAGATCATCCGGCAATCGGGCGCCGAGCTGGTGGTGCTGGCGCGCTACATGCAGATCCTGTCGGACGACCTGTGCCGGGCGCTGTCGGGGCGCGCCATCAACATCCACCATTCCTTCCTGCCCAGCTTCAAGGGCGCACGCCCCTATCATCAGGCCCACCAGCGCGGCGTCAAGATCATCGGCGCCACCGCCCACTACGTGACGGCCGATCTCGACGAAGGCCCGATCATCGAGCAGGACGTGGAGCGCGTCGATCACACGATGAGTGCCGAAACCCTGACGGCGCTGGGTGGCGACATCGAGAGCCTGGTGCTGGCCCGCGCCGTCAAATGGCATGCCGAGCACCGGGTGATCCTCGACGGCAACAAGACCATCGTCTTCCGCTGATCCTCTCCCCGGCCGATCCCTCATCCCGAAGGAAGCCGTCCTTGGCAGAACGGTGGCGTGCCGTCGCGCCGCAGGCGCAGCATAATCAGGCAGCAAACCAGGATTTTCGCCGGCGGCCTTCCTGAGGCCGCCATGAGGCTGCTTCCCGACAAGCCGGTCTTTTCGTCGGATGCAGCGCATTTTCTGACGCCTTTGTCCAACAAGGCACAGGGCTTTCCCTGAGAAGTCGGGGGCGCTCGGTGTTTTCCCGCCTTGTCAAAAATCGGCATGCCGCGCATTGTCGCGGTGCCGCACGTTCACGCCCGGTGGACGGATTCAGACCGCACCCCTCCCGACGCGAGGGAACGACGCCATCGTCGCAGCGTGCGCCTATCGTGATGAAACAGGAGACACTCTATGTCGGACCCGGTCGTCGAAAAAATCCAGCGGCATCCGCACTATCAGAAACTCAGGAAAGAGCGCAACGTGTTCGGATGGGCGCTGACCATCGTCATGCTCGTCGTCTATTACGGCTACATCGGCCTGATCGCCTTTGACAAGAAGTTTCTGGCGCAGCCCATCAGCGAGAGCGCCATCATGACGATCGGCATTCCCATCGGC
>JBHADS010000528.1:0-2627 GCA_041855185.1 Lautropia sp.
TCGGGAAGCGGAAGTCGTAGCCGTGGTTCAGCAGCGCCGCGGGGCGCACGAACTGACCGTCGAGCACCAGATCGGCCTGTTCGCCCATCGCCAGCCGCATGGCGAAGGCAGGGGCGGGCAGTAGCAGCGGGCGCTTCATCTGGCGGGCAGCGGTCTGGGCGAATTGCAGCTGGGTGGTGGTTTCGGGGGCGGTCAGGTTGTAGACCTGCAGTGGAGGCTGCACATATTGTTTGGCAACAAACTGTATGGCGCCCAATACATCGTCGATATGGACCCAGGGCAGGGGTTGCTGGCCGCTGCCGACGCGGCCGACCATCATCGAGACGGGTTTCAGCAACTGGGGCAGGATGCCGCCGCCTCTGCCCAGCACCACGCCCAGCCGGCAGATGCTCACCGCCACACCGCTGTGCTGCTGGATGTCGCGGGCAATGGATTCCCACTGCTGACAGAGATCCGATACGAAGACGCCGGGCTGCGCGGGGGAGGATTCGTCGCAGATGCCTTCCCAGCGCTGCGCGCTGCCATTGCCGTAATAGCCGACGGCCGATGCCTGGATCAGCCGCCGTGGCTTCTGCGACCGGTCCTGCAGCCAGCGGGCCAGCTCCAGCGTGGGGCCGAGCCGGCTGTCGAAGAGTTCCTGTTTGCGGCGTGCCGTCCAGCGGCCTTCGCCCACCGAGGCGCCCGCTAGATTGATCACCAGGTCGATGCCGAGCTGTGGCGGGATCTCCCGCAACGAAGCCTGGTACTCGTAATCATTGCCGAGCCGGCGGCGGCTCTGTTCGGGATTGCGCGAGATGATCAGAACCCGCCAGCCGTTCCGGTGAAAGCAGGCCGCCAGATGATGTCCGATGAAGCCACTGCCGCCAAGCAATACGACTACGGGTTGCTGTGCCAAATTCTTTCTCCCGGGGGTTTCAGGGGCTGACCGTCATCACGCCGCGCGCCAGCAGCACGCCGAAAAGCGGCAGCAGCAGCATCAGGTGCGATTCGATCATGATAAGGCGACGAACCTTGCGGGTTTCGTTGCTGAGCGGCAGCTGGCCGGTGCGGTCCCACTGCCGCACCCAGCGGCGGAAACTCAGCGAGACCGGCAGCGACATCAGTGCGATGACGATGAACAGCGTGATCTTGGCATGGAGCAGGGGCTGGGCAGCATACCAGTCTGCGCCCTTGGCACCCAGATACATGCGGGCCACGCCGGTCAGCAGCACGCAGGCCGCAGAGACGCCATACCAGATGTCGACGCGGGCCAGTCGTTTGACGACATCCGCATTGAGCCATTCCGCACGACACAGCGCGGCCTCGACGGTGACGAACACCACCATCATCAGGATGGCGGAAATGTGCAGAAAAGCGAGCAGGGATTCAAAAAGCATGATGACTCATTTGATACAGCGTTCTTCCAGCAGCCTGTCCACCACCGAGGGGCCGGCCAGCGTGCTGGTGTCGCCCAGTTGCTCGGGCGCGTTTTCGGCGATCTTGCGCAGGATGCGGCGCATGATCTTGCCCGAGCGCGTCTTGGGCAGACCCGTGACCCAATGGATGTGGTCGGGACTGGCCAGCGGGCTGACGGTCTGGCGCAGGTGCAGGGTCAGCGACTGGCGCAGTTCTTCACTGGGGGATTCTCCTTCCACCAGCATCACATACAGATAGATCCCCTGGCCCTTGATCGGATGATGACAGCTGACGGCTGCCACCTCGGCGACGGCCGGGTGGCCGACCAGTGCGCTCTCGACCTCGACGGTGCTCAGCCGGGTGCCGCTGACGTTGATCACATCATCGACCCGGCCGGTGATCCAGTAGTCGCCGTCCTCGTCGCGGCGGGCGGCATCGCTGGTGTAGAACATGCCCGGATAGGGGCGGAAATAGGTGTCGATGAAGCGGCTGTGGTCGCCATACAGCGTGCGGGCCTGACCGGGCCAGCCGTTGCGGATCACCAGCAGACCGTTGCCGGACTGCTCCTGGGGAATGAACTCGGCGTTGTCGTCCACCAGCTCGGCGGCAATGCCGGGCAGCGGGCGGGCCACCGCGCCGGGCTTGGGCTGACTGCCCAGGGTGGAGGCCAGCAGAATGCCGCCGGTCTCGGTCTGCCACCAGGTGTCGATCACCGGACAGGTGCCATCGCCCACCGTCTGTTGCAGCCAGCGCCAGGCTTTGGCGTCGAGCGGCTCGCCGGCCGAGGCCAGCAGCCGCAGATGGCGGTGGTCGAAATCGTCCGGCGCGATCGTGCCGGTGTTCATCAGTGCCCGGATGGTGGTGGGCACCGTATAGAGCACGCTGACCGCATGGCGATCCAGAATCTGCCAGAAGCGGTTGGCGTTCGGATAGGTGGGCGAGCCGTCGTACAGCAGCGCGGTACTGCCGTTGCACAATGGGCCGTAGACCGAGTAGGTGTGGCTGGTGATCCAGCCGATGTCGGCCATGCTCCAGATCACATCGCCCTCGCGCAGCCCGAAGACGTACTCGTGGGTGTAGGCGGCATAGAGCAGATAGCCGGCACTGGCGTGCACCAGCCCCTTCGGCTTGCCGGTGTTGCCCGACGCGTAGAGGATGAACAGCGGGTCTTCGGCGTTGAGGCGTTCCGGCGGGCATTCGGCGGGTTGCTGGGCGATGGCCTCGTGCAGCCA
>JBHADS010000529.1:0-2927 GCA_041855185.1 Lautropia sp.
CCAGACGCCCTTCGTGCAGCAACTGATCCAACTGCTGAAACCGGGTGGCTATCTGCATCTGGCCACCGACTGGCAGCACTACGCCGAACAGATGGCCGAGGTGCTGGCCGGCTTCGAGTCCCAGGGCGTGCTGGGCCGGGAGGCTCCTGCGCCGATGGCCACGGCCTCGCTACCCTGCCCACGCCCTTCCACGCGCTTCGAGCGACGGGGCGAGAGACTGGGGCACGAGATCAGCGATCTGATCCGCTACCGTCTGCGCTGACGAGCCCTCGGCGCGGTGCGTTCCAGGCACAGGGCACGTCCACAGGCCCTGAGATGCGCCTGCGCGCACACAGTCAGGGCGTGCCACAAGCAACACCGCATCTCGCTTGGGCCGAGTTCTGCTGACGGCTGCGGGAAAGGGTGGTGCACCTGCGTGACGCTTCCGCATGTTGTATTCGCCCTACAGAAGCAGTCCCCCATTGCCGGCAGACAGACGGGCCGAGGGGGTATCCTTGTCGGCATACCGCGACCGCGTCACGACACTGGCTTCCGACCGCCAGTAGCCTCCAGTTTCCGAACAACACGAAGAAGCCTCAGCGATCATGCCTGCAGCCACCATTCCCGACCTGTCATCCCACCGGTTTGCCATCTCCGGCGCCTCGGGTTTTCTGGGTAAGCATCTGCTTCGGGTACTGAAACGGCATGGGGCGCAGATCATCGCGCTGCGCCGCCCCGAAAGCCTCCCGTTGGCCGATGAGGGCATCGAACAGCGGCTGATCGATTTCAGTTGCGACGAAAGCTGCGCCGAAACCCTGCACCAGATCCAGCCAACCCAGCTGATCCACTTGGCCGGCTATGCCAACACCGAGCGCTCGATCGCCTCGGTGGCCCATTCACTGCAGATCAACCTGGGCGCTACCGTCAATCTGATCCTGGGGGCGATGGACAGGGTGCCGGACTGCCGGATCGTGCTGGCCGGCTCGCTGGAGCACGCCTCACCCTGGCGTGAACCACTGAAACTGGGCTCGCCCTATGGCATGAGCAAGGCGATGGTGGAGGTGCTGAGCGGCAGCCTGAACCTGCTCTATGACGCCAACGTGCTGAACATGCGCATCGGCATGGCCTATGGCGAGTTCGATCCCAAGGCCCGCCGGATCGTGCCCTCGGTGATTCTGGCACTGCTGGCCGGCGAGTCCCCCGCCATCAGCAGCGCGGCGCGCCTGTGCGACTGGATTCATGCCGAGGACGTGGCCGAGGCGCTGATCCTGGGTTCGCTGCTGCCACGCGCCGAGCCCTCCAGCATCGATGTCGGCTGGGGAGAGCTCGCCAGCATCGGCCATATGGTCGATGTCGTCCGCGACATCCTCGGCACCGACATCGAACCGACCGTCTCGGCGCAGATGGCCCGCCAGAACGAACAGGGGCGCTGCGCCGACATGGCAACGACCCAGGCGGTTCTCGGCGGCTGGTTCCCGCGCATCGACCTGCGCGAAGGGCTGAGCCGCACGATCGACTGGTATCGGGCGCAGCGCAACGCCTGAAAGCGCGCCAACACTGATGCCCGCACGGTCTATCCAGCCGTCCCCAGGCCGTACGGCATTATGATGATGAGCAGGTGGCTCATGGCCGGCATCCGCGCCAACGCCACCACGCTGAAGCCTCTCTTCCTTTCATCACGGACAACACCTCATGCAGATTCAGATCGGGATGACCGACGAGCAGCGCGAAGCCGTCGCACAAGGACTCTCCAAACTCCTGGCCGACAGCTATTGCCTGTACATCAAGACGCACAACTACCACTGGAACGTGACGGGCCCACAGTTCAACGCGCTACATACCATGTTCGAGGGCCAGTACACCGAACTGTCGACCGCCGTCGACGAAATCGCTGAACGCATCCGCGCGCTCGGCCATCTCGCCCCCGGCTCCTATCGTGAGTTCTCGGCACTGACAGACATCGAGGACGGTGACAACCGGAAATCCGCCGAGGACATGATCCGCGATCTGGTCGTGGGACAGGAAACCATCGTGCGCACCTGCCGCGCCCTGTTCCCCAAGGCCGAAGGCGCCGCGGACGAGCCCACCTGCGACCTGCTGACCACGCGCATGCAACTGCACGAGAAGAACGCCTGGATGCTGCGCTCGATGCTGGCCTGATCCTGCGCTCGGGGCATCGGCCCAGGGGGCCATGCCCTTTCCGATCAGCTCAGTTGCGCGACACGCCAGATCGAGGTGGCCTGATCAGCCATCCAGACCTGATGGACAGCAATACGCTCAGGCGTCCATTCGGCGTTCTCTCGGGCGATCCGCTGCGTGATCGTAAAACCGCTCTGCTCATACAGTGGACGTTTTCTCGGGTATTCGGCGTCACCTACCTCTCGATTGGCGCCCGTCTGGAGCAGCGTCATATTGCCCAGACGATAGACCAGGGCTGAAGCCTCCTCGACCGAAAACCCTCCCCAGCCATCAGGCGCACGCTGCGGCAGGATATGCTCGATGTTGAAGGCATCGCTGCTGAAACTATAGTCCTGTCCGGACAGATGTTTTTCCAGCCCGCACAAGATGAAACGTACTACCCGACTATTGCGCGCATCCGTCGTACGGATGAGCTTCTCGGAAAAGGCTGCCTTGAAAGTCTTGTCAGTCACATAGATGCTTGCCATCGCCTGCAGCGTCGGCGCCAGTGTCCGCAATTCCTGCCCGGCAATACGGCGCGCCACGTCGTTGTAGACCCGCTCCTGTTCGGCCGTTCCGTAAGCGCAGATCACGTTGTAGCGCAGCGAGATCACCATCGTTGCCCGAAGCAAGCCGCTGAAGTCCGCCGCCGCGAAACTGCGGCGTGCTGCCAGCAGCAAAGGGAAAGGCTGTCGCACCCTGAAGGTCTTGAGCACACCCGACAACTGCTTGTCCTCCGGCAGCCAGGATGATGCCTCGGGCGACGAGAG
>JBHADS010000530.1:0-6815 GCA_041855185.1 Lautropia sp.
AGAATGCGGCAAACTCGCTCTCGAAAGCTGTGGTTTCCTCTCCCAGCAGCAGTGAGCCGCTGGCCAGAACACGCTCGTGCGCCCGGCGAAAGCCTTCGAGGTGACGTTGATTGATACCCTTCAAGTCGAGAAAGGGTATACGCGCCTCAGTCACGCATGCACCTCCAGATTTCGCCCCCGATCCTCCCGCTCGGTCTGCTGTGCACGATGACGGCTGTGGACCTCAAGCATGAACTCGCTGTAGTCACGCAGATAGTCTCCCTCATCGTACACTTCCGAGGCGAGCACCATGCAGACGCTTCCCGACGAGAAATTGTCCAGCTCCCGCCAGGTCATCGGCGGAATGTACAAGCCCTCGTAGGATCGATTCAGGTGATAGCGCTTACGGCCAAAGCCGTCGTCGAGCACGATGTCGAAACTCCCCGACATGGCAATGACAAACTGATGCAGACCCAGGTGGGCGTGCCCTCCCCGCTCCGATCCACCCGGCACATCATAGAGATAGTAGACACGGCGGATCTCAAAGGGAATCTGGCGCCCTCCTTCCACGAAGGTCAGGTTGCCCCGTGGGTCATGAATCTTCGGCAACTGCAAAGTGACACAATCTGCCAGCATGATTTCTCCTTGATTGCTTATCGCACCTGCGGCTCAAACTGCGAGGGTGTTCGGATGAGCTTCGGACCGCCCCTCTCGCCAGGCAACCAGCGGCATGAACTCGGGCATGCCCGAAGTGATACCTCGATGCGCCAGTTGAAGGCCCTGAACAATCTGATCCGAAAGGCCCATCGCAAAGGGTGCGGCACTGGCGCCAATCAGCTCCATCTCCGGAAACAGCCGCCGCAGACGAGACTGGTCATCGACGAAATGACGGACTGCCTCGTGCGACGGCAAGGGCAAGGCTCCCTCGAAACGGTTGATCTGCCACGCCGGCATTCCTTTGCAACGTGGCTTGAACACGCCGATCTGTTGCAACTCACCCAGCATTGCCCGAGCGATCGCCTCATCCCCGGCCAGCGGGCCGTGCACGGCGAAAAAGCGCTGTGGGTTGGCCTCGACAACCAGTTGCACCAGGCCGTCCTCGGCTGGTGCACCGCAGCCGGAACTGTTGGTGACTCGATAGATGCCCAGCCGATCTCCAAGCACGTGACCAAAGCTGTCGAGCCCCTCGACCTGATCTTCGAGCAACCGGAAGAAGCCCAACACAAGCGGCAATCGGCAGTTGTTCAGAGGCGATGCAGACTCCCCAGCCAAGGCGAGCCCCTGGCCCGGCGTCAATGCCCAGCCAAGCCGCCCACAGTCGATCATCCCGGAACGCTCGAGCATCAGCGCGAAACCACTGCCATGTCGGCGCAATCCGCGGGGGCGATCTTCAATCAAGGTAATCAGCGGGTCCTGTCGGAGCTGTGCGGCCATTCCGCCGCACAAAGCCGCCACCGTATCATTCTCGGGATGGCTGAGCAGCGTCGGAGCCAGCGGCGATTGCTCTCCCTCCAGCATCGCCAGCAAGGTTTGCGGCCAGTAGAACGGCAGCCACGGCAATCGGTGATACAGGGCGGCCATGTGACTGGCGTCCCTGTTCAGCACCTGTTGCGCAAAGCGCAGAAACAGATGCTGGTGCAGTGTCTCCCCGTGGACACGCCGCGAGACCGTATCACAATCGAAAACCGGCCCGGCTTGACCCATGGTATTCCAGTCCGGAGGAGCGCCACCATCGAGCGGCCAGGTGCTCTTGTTCGCCGGATGCCAAAGCGCTGTATCGTGCCGTACCCGCTGACTGATCAGCCGCAGTTCACGCCGAATCGATCCATCCGGGTCCAGGGCGATCATGGCCTCGATGCCGTTGCCAAGCATCATGTCGGGCAACCACCGCCCATCGATCCACATGCGCGGTGCAGCCACGGTCCGCGTGTGCTGCTTCGACTGCACATACTGGCGGACAACCCCACAGAATCGGCCGACATCGTTGCGGCGCATGGGATCATAGCTGTCCAGAGACGGCTGCCTCAGCTCCTCCCGAAAGGAACTGAATTCATACAGCACCATACCCGCGTCACAGCGCCGCCCCATGACCTGCAGACCTGCAAAGTATCCACCCAGAGGCCCCCCTGGATTGACCACTGTGGTTCTCAACCCCAAGCGTGCCCGCTCGGTGGCAGCAACCAGCACCGCCAGCGAATTTCCGACCAGAATCATCGAGGCATCTTTACCGTTGGACTGCATCATGGCACTTCCTGTATCCGTAGAATCAACGATGGGCCATCGGCCGCAGGTTCACATAGATTTCCGACCCCAGGCCCGGCAAGTGTTTTTCGAGTTTCATCAACCCGTCCAGCATCCGCTGATCGAGCAAGCCGATTTCGCTGAGCATGAACATCTGCATGTGTGTGAACGGTTTGATGAAGAATGAGCCTTGACCTGTCACGACGAAACCTGCCTGCTCACATAGGTGTTTCAACCGTTTCATATCGAAGGTATGTGACTGCTGCAAAGTTTTCTGGCGATCGGAGATCTGATGAAGGTCGTCGATCAAACCCATCTCGAATGCCAGCAATCGATGCAGCGATCGCGCATTGGGCACGTTCACATGCACGCGTGTTCCGTCGGAGGCAATCGAACGCAACTGCTTCATGAGCTGCAGTGGGTCCTCCAGTTCATGCAGCAAGCCCGACACCAGCACGCAATCGAAGTCCTCCGCCTTCAGACGCCCCTGCTGAATCGCGTTCTCCAGAAAATCGTCGATCACCAGGATCTTCGATGTGCCGTCACCCTTTTCCCGCGCGTTCGCGGCAAACTCTGCGCCTGGCTCCACCACAACGAAGCGATCGAAGCTGCGGTAATGACAGAACATCGGGTCCATGCCACAGCCGACCTCCAGAATGCGCCGTGCCCGCCATAGCTGCATCTGCTCGATCACTACCCGCTTGCGCATACGGGCCTGTGTCGGTTCGAAGCTCGACTCGATATAGGCTTTCTGGTAGCGATCGATATCCCTGCCCCCGCCCAACACTTCAGTGTCCATCCGCGAAGATCTCCAGATTCGATTCGTAGATCTGCAAAATCGTGCTGCGCGCACCGAACATCTCTTTGTGCTGCAACAAGCCAGCGTTCAACTTTCGCCCGCCGTCATAGGTCGACGCGCCGAAACTGAACCAACGCTGCCCACGCTCCCTGGCCTTGACGATGGCCTGCTCGATCACCGCACTCAATGCCGCCTTCCGATAACCATCCTCGGATGCCGCCAGATACTGGGTATGCGTGACGCCGCGGTAGTGATACAGAACGGCTCCGGCCAGCAATGCACTGTCACGCCCTGATCCCGTCCGGGCCCCCAGAACCTCGATCTGCTCGAATCGAGCCGCCAGATACTGGATTTCCGAAAGTGAATGCACCGGCATCACGCCGTGACGCCGCTGCAGCGTATGCGTCAGCAGCTCCCAGAAGCCCTCCCAGCCACAGGCACTCACCTCCACTCCCGCCTTCCTGGCAGTCGCTTGGGCTTGACGCCGATGCTTGGAATCCGGAACCGGCCGCAGCAGGTCGATCGTGCTGCTCAACTGGGCGCCGATCAACCGCGCGCCGGAACGCTGCAGCGCATACAGGTCATCCTCACTGGGCAATGTGTGGTAGATATGCGGCGTAGGCCGATAGACTAGCCTCGACACGCCCTGCACTTTCAGCCACTCCAGCAGGCTCTGAAAGATATTCAGAACCTTGTCGCCGCCAACTTTTGGATGCATGACCAGGCCGCCAAAGGTCAATCCACCATGACTTTCAATCTGAGCCTTGCCCTCATGCTCCCGCCAGTTAGCAGGCAGCACCGCCAGAATCCTGCCATCTGCGTGATCTCGGACGATCAGCGACGCATCCTGAAAGCGCTCAGCGTGGTACTCGAGATAGTCACGCTCGAACAGAAACACACCGTTGCGACTGCCACGGACAAAGCTGTCCCACGCATTCCGGTCGTCTCTGTTGTAGCGCTGAATACTGAACATCTCGTTCACACTCGATGCTGATCGGTTTGATAGAGCTGATTGTCGGCCTGATTTCTCAAGCCGAAGCGTCGATAAGGGGGAGCTTTTCGGCCCATCTCATTCCGCGCTCAGCAGGTCGCCGGAAGCTCCCCTTCCAGCACTCGGTGACGGTGCTCGAATCGACCATGGCTGCCGATGAACCCCTGTTAACGAGCCGAGCAGATGCGCTCGATGGCCGCTCGGAATGCCGGTTCAGAGAAGCGCTCCTCATAGAAGCGCCGTGCCTTCCGGCTCAGAGCCAAATGATGCTCGACCGCATTCACCAGTTTCTCGGCCAGCTCCTCCACCGTCGCCCAGCCCAGACTCAGATCAGGATAGGAGGAGTAGTCCGCGATCAGCGAGCCTGCCTCGAAGCCCGTGAACGGCAACACTGGCAGACCGCAGCCTTGCGCCTCGATGGCGCTCATCCCCCCAGAAAACGGGGCCGAGCCTATATAGAAATGTGCATCCAGGGTTTTCAGACATTTCCATACCGATGGAACCTGCCCCAGGCTGACATAACGCTCCGGGTCGATTCCCTGCTTCTGAAGATGCGCCTTGATGACCTTGATGTCCTGCTCGGCGTACTCCCCGATATGGAAGAACTTTCCTCCGATCCGTCGAAGCACTGCGGCCACGATGCGGGGCAGCGCCACCTTGCCAGAGTTTGTGAACTTTCCACGCCTGCCCGCAGTCACCACCGAAACCTGCTCCAGCGCAACCAACTCTGGGAACGAACGCACCCCGTGGTCCGGAACATACAAGGGCAGAAGCTGGGCAGGCTTGCCGAGATGCACACTGCAGGTCTCGGCAAGCAGCGTCGTGATGTCGACATGAACCAGCTCCGGCAAAGTGCAGCCCACGCTGGGATTGTGGTCGGCGTGATGAATCATCATCTTGCGCGCCGGTTCGAATGCAAGCGTGCCCAGCAACGCAACCACATCCTGCTGATGATGCACATACCAGATGTGCGCCGGTGCCCTGGCACGGGTGAACACCGCCAGGTCCTTGATCTTCTCCCAGATATCCAAGGGTTTTCCAATCACCACCTCGATACCGGCGAAGCGTTCGTGAATCCAGCGAGCGCGCTCCGGGTCCTGATGGTAGCTACCGAACAGATCCGTCAGATAGATCACCGGGTTCGGCACGTTCCTTGCCAGGTTCTCCAGTAGTCTGGTATGCCCGCCTATCGGGTACAGCTCCGAGGCAACCAGCAACGTGCACGCCCCTATCTCGCGCTTGGGCACTGCAGCCGGAGCAGCGCTGTCAATCGCACCCCCGGTCATGACAGCCATCTGCGCATCCGAATCCTCCCTTTCCAGCTCTGCTTCGAGCCTTGCCCTCATGGCCCGAAGCTGCCGATCGAAGGATGGATAATAGAGCGCGTGCTTGATGATGCCCGGTTGCTGGAAGTGGTGGGAAATGGCTGCGGTCATCGCAAGCAACGCCTGGTCCGGTTTGCCCTGGGCCAACCATTGCTCCACCTGCCAGTCGACATCCGCCAGCACCTGAAACCGGGGCGGGTTTGCATGCGTTTGTAAAGCCTCCCCCCACGTTACTCCCGCCCAACGGCCATCCGGCCCGGACACGATCGGCGCAGGGAGGTCCGGCCCAACCCGAGTCGCCCCCTGCCCGAGTGTCAGAATCGACTGGTGGGCCTGCCAGACGCCTGTCACGAATTCCAGGAGGTCCGCATATTCCTGAATGGGGTCCACCTGACGAAAGCACGCCAGCTGCTGCTCCATCACCTGATAGAAGAGCGGTGTACCGAAGTCCCGCTCGAACAGCGGCATCATCTGTTTCTCATCGAACCAGGTGACGCAAGCGTCGAAGATGGGGCCGGGCTCACTGTTGGGATGCCGCTCAGAAAGCAGCGGCGTGCCATTCGACAGGCAGACAAAGGCACGGACCTGCTCGAAACGCGCGCTCTCGTAGTAATGCAGGTTCAAAACAGCCTTGCTCTGCCGAATGATGCTGTCACGCGCGCAACCGAAGGTCTCCACCTGCAAGGCTTCGACCTTGAGCCCACTTCTCTGGATGCGGCGTATCAAATCGAGGCGCCTTTCGTTCAAGCAACCGATGAACAACAGATCTACCGGGCGCTGCTGCAACGGCAGCACCTGGCCCGCAGCAGGGTTCAGATAGGGCGCGTAGCCAAAGGACACGACCGGCACATCATCAGGATGATCCGTATAGGCGGGCGGGTTGCGTCGATCATAGTCCACCACCACGGCCTGCCGCAGCAAGCGTCTGTAGGCACTGCGTACTTCCGCCCCTTCCCGCCCGATCTGCTCCAGATTGACGATGATGCAGCTGTGGCTCTGCAGCAGATCCGCGTTGAAACCCAGATGCGCACCGAACACGAGATTGATCGCATCCCGGCGAAGACGATTCTTTTCAAGACTGACCGATGCGCCCAGACGACTGAGCTGGTAGTGAAAATACTGGGCCGGGTCCAGAAGCGCATCGGAAAATGCATAGCCCTGCGGCTGGATCAGGCAGATATGAATGGCCGGAAGCTTGTTCATCTTCGTACTGTCCGCTGCGACGCGAGCGGATCGGCTGGGTGAATTGAAATGAGTGGAAGCCAGCAAAAAAGGCGATAGTTTTCTGGCACCGAAACGCCGGAACTATCGCCTCGAAAGCTTCGCATTGCGTTGAAGCGGCCCCTCGGGGCCGTCTCAGTGAATGGCGCCGGCCTTGCGTGCCTTGCCCGCACGCGCAGGTGGTTCGCACAGTCCGCAGACGAAGCGGTCTTCCAGCTCGTAAGGATGGTTGATGAATTGCCCTTTGCAGCGGTTGCAC
>JBHADS010000531.1:0-3568 GCA_041855185.1 Lautropia sp.
CGATCCGCCGACTGGGGGCCGAGACCCTGGTGGTGCAGCTTCCGCCCAGCAAGCAACCGCCCGAGCCGCGCAAGGACACGCCGATGCCGGGGGACTTCGGTCTGCCGGTCCCGCTCGCCGTCGATGCGCTGAAGGTGAAGCATTTCGAGCTATTGCCGGCCGACACCGCTGCCAACCCGGGGCAGGCGCAGACGCCGGCGCCGCTGCTGGCGCTCAGCGACATCGAGGCGCGGCTCGGCTACGCACTGGGACAATACGAAATTCAATCCCTGACGCTCGGCACCCCCTGGGGGCGGGTCGAGGAGGCCGAGGCACGCATGGACGCCTCGCCGCCGCACCGGCTGCAGGCCAGGGTCCGCGCCGATGGCAACCACAAGCAATGGCCCTACCGGCTGGAGCTGGATGCCGACGGCAGCCTGGAGCGCCTGCCGTTGCAGCTGAATGGCGATCTTGCCGAAGGCAAGGCCGATGTGAGCGCGGTGCTGCATCCCCTGAAGCGGGTGCCGCTGGAAAGCATCCGGGCGCGCCTGGCCGATGTGGATCTGCGCCGCTTCAATGGAGGGCAGCTGCCCGAAAGCGGGCTGGATCTCGATCTGAACATCGAATCGAGGCCCGGCAGCAGCGATCAGTGGCAGGGCAGCCTGCGTCTTGCCAACCGGGGCGCCGGTGGGCTGGCCGAGAAGCGCCTGCCGCTGAAACAGCTCCAGACCGGGCTGCGCTTCCGGCTGCCGGAGGAGCATGCCTGGGCCGAATCCTTCTTCCGTCTGCAGAACCTCAGTGTGCTGCTGCCGGTCAGCCAGGTGGCGATCGACGATCCCGCCGGAGGTCGGACGCTGGTTCCGCAGGATGCCCGCATCGCCGGCCAGATCGAGGTGCGTCCGGGCCAGCCGATGAAGCTGCCGGGCGTCTCCCTGCCCACGCTGCTGGCCGAGCTGAAGCTCGAAGGACTGGATCTGTCGCCCTTGGCAGCCCAGTTGCCGCAGACATCGCTGGATGGTCAGATCAAGCTCGATGGTCAGAAGTTCCTCGTCGATCTGGCGCAGACCGCCGCCGAAGTGCGCGCCCTGCTGCCCTCGCATCTGAAGGGACTGGCAGACGATGCGCTGCTGCACATCGCCGGCACCCTGGATGACAAACAGCTGACGCTGAGCGAGGCGCGCGCCACGCTGGGTGAAAGCAGTCTGAACGCCGGGGGGCGGGTCTCCGTCCAGGCGCCCCATGTGCTGAGCTTCAAGGGCGGGTTGCGCAACTTCGATCTGAACCGCTGGCTGCCGGCCGAGCTGGCGATCGACCCCCGCTGGCGCCAGGGCGCGCTGGGCGCAGACTGGGGTGTGAACGGCACGCTGATGGCCCCGGGCCAGAAGGCGCAGGTCGAGCTGCAGCTGATCGACAGCCACGTGGCCGGCTTGCCGCTGAGCGGTGGTCTCCAGGCGCGGGCGGAACTCGATGCCCAATGGCAGCCGCTGCTGCTGCAGGATGTGAGCCTGAAGCTGGCGCACGGAGAGGCCAGCCAGGTGCAGCTCCAGGGCGCGCTGGGCCGGGAGGACGATCGTCTGCAGGCCAAGGTGGCGCTCGGCAAGCTGGACCAGCTCGATGGGCGCCTGAACGGTGCACTGCAGTTGGACGGGGCGCTCAAAGGGCGCTTCGATGATCTCTGGGCCGACGCCGACCTGAGCGCGGACGACTTCGGCCTGCAACGGGAAGGGGCCGACGGCAGCAGTCAGCGCACCGCCGTGCAGAAGCTCCGTCTGAAGGCGGCCGCCCCGCTGAATCTGCTGAAGCCCGGCAAGAAGGATCAGCCGCTGCAACTGCAGCTGACGACCCGTCAGCTTCAGCTCGGTGCGCAGACGATCGAGGGCATCAGCCTGGGCCTGAACGGCTCGCCCCGTTCGCACCGGCTGGGCCTGGTCGTCGACTATGGCAAGGATCATCTGCAGCTCAATGCCGAGGGCGAGCTGCGTCAGCCCAAGGAGGGGCCGCAGTGGCATGGGCTGATCGATCTGCTCGATCTCAGCGGTCGTACCTCGGTCCGGCTCGCCGAACCGGCGCAGCTCGTCGTCGATGCCCGGCACCTGGACCTGGGCAAACTCGACATGAGCGCCCTCGGCGGCAAGCTGCTGGTCGAGCATCTGCGTCTGAACTGGGCCGGCAAGACCGTCCAGCACGACAGCAGCGGCCGCATCGATGGCATCGTGGTGACGCAGTTCCGTGAGCTGCTGGGCATCGAGAGCAGCCAGAAGGATCTGGATCTGCTGCAGGACGTCCGAGCCGACATGGCCTGGCAGATCCGCGGCGAGGGGGCCGACGCGCTGTATGGGCAGCTGCTGACTGGTATCCGCGAGGTGGTTCCGACCGGACGCAAACCCCGTCTGGGTCTGCGCCAGGGCAATGGTCTGCGCATGAAGTTCGATGGGCGCCAGCTCGATGGACAGGCACGCCTCGATTTTCCGAGCATTGCGCTGGCCAACATGTTCCTCGGGCCAGACCTGTCGGTCGATGGCGCGCTGCGGGCCGATGGCGCGGTGAGCGGCACCCTCGACCAGCCGAAGGTCGAGCTGCGTCTGCAGGGACAGGATCTTTCGGTGCTGCAGCGCTCGGCCGGGATGCGGCTGTCGGGCGGCGTGCTGGACGCGCATCTGAGCGATCAGAGCATGGTGCTGAAGGAGCTGCGTTTCGTCTCGGGCGATGGCAGCCTGAGCCTGAAGGGCCAGGCCCGTCTGGTCGAGCGGCCGGGGCAGGCGCCCTCCGATGCACTGGCCTCGGTCGACGAGCTGGAAGCGGCGGCCCGCAAGCGCCAGGGCAGCGCAGCGGCGCAGCAGCCCTCGGTCCTGCCGATGGATGGCCAGTTCGACGTGACGATGGATCGCTTCCGGGTGCCGATCGGGCCGGGGCAACGTGTCACCGTCTCCGGTCTGACCCGCCTGAGCAGTTCGGCCCGGGGCCTGTACCTCGATGGCGGCATCAAGGTGGATGAGGGGCTGATCGAATTGCAGGGCTCCTCCGCGCCTTCCCTGCCGGACGATGTGCAGATCATCGACGCCGCGAACCGGCAGGACGATGCCAGCGCCGGCGAGGCGGGGGCCGAGGCGAGCACGCTGCGGATCAGAAGCCGCCTGGGCATCGATCTGGGAGAAAAGCTCAGCGTGAACGGCATGGGCGTGCTGGCGCGCCTGGGCGGAAAGCTGCAGTTGCAGGGCTTTCTGCCGGCCAACCCCGAGCTGTCCGGCGTGGTGCAGGTGGTCGATGGCAGCTATGAAGCCTACGGCCAGAATCTGCGCATCACCAAGGGGCTGGTGCGCTTCACCGGGCCGATCGACAACCCCTCGCTCGACATCGAGGCCAAACGTCCGTATCTGCCGGTCGAGGTCGGAATCTCGGTGACGGGACAGGCGGCGAATGTGCAGATTGCCCTGATCTCCAAGCCTTCGATGGATGAAACCACCAAGCTCTCCTGGCTGGTGCTCGGGGTGCCCCCCGATCAGGCCGGCGGGGCAGCCCAGATGCTCGCGCTGCAGCAGGCCGGTACGCTGCTGCTCGGTGATGATGGATCGCGCTCGCCCTCGCTGGC
>JBHADS010000532.1:0-3264 GCA_041855185.1 Lautropia sp.
ATCAGGCCCGCCGGTGCTGCACCGCCGGTTTGGACATCGTCATCAGCTCCTCGGCGCTGCTGGGATGCAGGGGCATGGTCCTGTCCAGATCGCGCTTGGTGAGACCCATCCGCAGCATCGTCGCCAGCAGCTGCACCATCTCGGCCGAGTCCGGGCCCAGCAGTTGCACGCCCAGCACCCGATCGGTGTTGGCATCGACCAGGATCTTCTGATGTACCCGTTCCTGGGTGCCCGAGAGCGTGGCTTTCAGCGTGCGGAAGCTGGTGCGATAGACATCGACCAGCGGATAGCGCTCGACCGCCTGTTCTTCGGTCAGCCCTACCGTGCCCAGCTCGGGGGTCGAGAAGATGGCCGTCGGCACGAAGGCCAGATCGGCCACCCAGGGCTTGCTGCCGTAGCGGGTATCGGCAAAGGCGTGGCCCTCGCGGATCGCCACCGGCGTCAGGTTCAGATGCTCGGTGACATCGCCCACGGCGTAGATGCCCGGCGCCGAGGTGCGCGAGAATTCATCGACCGGGATTTCGCCTTTCCTGCCCAGGGTGATGCCCACCGACTCCAGCCCCAGTCCGCGGGTGGCCGGTCGCCGTCCCAGCGCCAGCAGCACCTGATCGACCACCTGCGTGCTGTCGTCGTGATAGGTGATGGTGATCGAGCCGTCATCGTTGCGTTGCAGGGATTTGAAGGTGCTGTTCAGACGGATGTCGATGCCCTTCTCCCGATACGCCTCCATCAGCGCATCGGCCATGCCGATATCGAAGCCGCGCAGGATGCGTGCGCCCCGATAGACCAGCGTGACCTCGGCGCCGAGACCGGCAAAGATGCCGGCAAATTCGACACCGATGTAGCCGCCGCCGGCGATGGCGATCCGCTTCGGAAAGCGGGGCAGATCGAAGACCCGGTTCGAGTCGATCGCCAGTTCGACGCCGGGCAGATCCTCGGGCATGGCGGGCTCGCCCCCGGTGGCGATCAGGATGTCGGTGGCCGAGATCTCCTGGCCCGAGGCCAGTTGCACACGGTTCGGCCCGATGATGCGGGCATGTTCGTTGAAGCGGGTCACGCCGGCCTTGTCGAGATTGCCGGCATAGATCGATTCGAGCCGGCTGATCTCCTGATTCTTGGCCTGAATCAGACGCTGCCAGTCGAAGCTGGCTTCCGGCACCTGCCAGCCGAAACCGGCGGCCTCCTGAAAGCTCTGCGAGAAACGCGAAGCGAACACCAGCAGCTTCTTGGGCACGCAGCCGCGAATCACGCAGGTGCCGCCATACCGGTGCGCTTCGGCGATGGCCACCCGCGCGCCGTGCTGGGCCGCGATACGGGCTGCGCGAACACCACCGGAGCCGCCACCGATGACGAAAAGATCGAAGTCGTTGCTCATGAGAGATAGGTACAGGAACAGGAAAAAGAGAAAAGGAACGGCCCGCTCGGGGCCGTGGACGGCTCGGCCGATCGGATAGAGACGATCGGCCGGTGGGCGCGGAAGCGCTTATTTGGTGCCGAAGATCCGGTCGCCGGCATCGCCAAGACCCGGCAGGATGTAGCCGTGATCGTTGAGCTCGCGGTCGATAGCCGCCGTGTAGACCGGCACATCGGGATGGGCCTTCTGGAAGGTGCGGATGCCCTCGGGCACCGTCAGCAGGCAGACGAACTTGATCGAGCGCGGCTTGGTTTCCTTGACGCGCTGCACCGCTGCCACGGCCGAGTGGCCTGTCGCCAGCATCGGATCGACCAGGATCACGTCGCGTTCTTCCATCTCCGGCGGCATCTTGAAGTAATACTCGACCGCCTGCAGGGTCTTGGGATCACGGTACAGACCGATGTGGCCGACCCGCGCGCCCGGAACCACCGTCAGGAAACCATCCAGAATGCCGCTACCGGCCCGTAGAATCGACACCAGGCACAGCTTCTTGCCATCGATCAGTTGCGACTGCATGGTTTCCAGCGGGGTGTCGATGGTGACATCGTGCATCGGCACATCACGCAGCACCTCATAGGCCAGCAGTGCGCTCAGTTCGCTGAGCAGACGCCTGAAATTGTTGGTGCTGGTCTCGGCACGACGCATCAGGGTGAGTTTGTGCTGTACCAGTGGATGTTGAACGACTGTCACCTTGGCACTGTCCATGACTCGAAAGCCTCTCTCTGATCAAAAAAATATCCCGGCTGAATCTAGCATGGAATTCGTCGGGCCATGAGCCAAAGACGGGTGCTGGTGATCGGGGCGGGCCTGGCAGGCTGCGCACTGGCCGAAAGCTTTTCCCGGCGGGGTTGGGCGGTACGGATTCTGGACGAGCGGCCGGCGCCGGGCGGCGCGGTTGCCTCGCTGCCGCTGATCGCCCAGCACCCTGCCCTGAGCCCGGATTTCGATCTGCGCAGCCGCTTTCTGCTGCGGGCAATGGCCTGGCACGACGCGCTTCGGGCCGGCCCGGCGCAGGATCTGCAGGCGGCCTTCGAGGTCTGCGGGCGCTGGCAGCCGATGCAGGCCGAACGCGCCGCGCGCAGTGTCGCCCATGTGCCCGATGGGCAGGCGGTGGCGATCGCCAGGGCGACGGCACGAGCTGGACTGGCTGGACTGGCGGGGGATGCCCTGAAGCCGGACCCGTCCGAGGCAGACGGCGAACAGGCGGGCCATGGCGGCCGCGCCATCGGCCGGGACAGTGGCGCGCAGGACAGTGAAAACACGGGCATCGTTGGCGCCGATACGGATGGCGGCATTTATTTCCCGCGCTGCGCCGCCGTCTCGCCCCGGCGCTGGTGGCAGCAGGTGCTGCAGCGACCGGGGGTCGTCCTGCAATCCGGCGTCCGGGTGGCCCGCATCGAGGCGTACCGCGGACCGGCTGCTGAAGTCGCTGCGGATGCCGAGACAGCTGCGGGCTCGGGCGCTGCAGATCCCGCCCGGTATGTACCCGGCCATGCGCCCCTGCGCGGATCGCCCGCCCAGGATGGTGCGGCGGGCGCCCCGGACACGCACCCTTCTTCAGCTTTGAGCATGGGCTGCTGGCGGGCGCTGGATGCCGAGGGGCGGCTGCTGGCCGAAGCCGAGGTGATGGTGCTGGCCTGTCGAGAGCAGAGTTTCGTGCTCGCCGGCATGGGCGAGGCCGAGCACGGGCGCCTGAGGTTCAGCGCCGCCCGGGTCTGGACGGCCCGTGCCGACGGTGGGTTGCCCTCGGAAGACCCCGGCAGCCCGGCACTGCTGCCCATCGATGGCGGCCTGGGCCTCGCCCTGACCCGTCCCGGCCGTTTCTGGCTGCGCTCGGAGGAGCGACATCG
>JBHADS010000533.1:0-3129 GCA_041855185.1 Lautropia sp.
ACTGCCCGCCTTCCGGGTCTACCAGAATCAGAAATCGCTGCTGCGCGAAACCGCCGAGGCCATCGACAGCCTGCTGCATCGGGGCATCGCGTTGCAGGACATCGTGGTGCTCTCCGGCAACGACCGCTTCGAGTCGAGCATCCTGAACAGCCCCCACATCGGCCCCTACAGCACCCGGCGCTTCACCGGCGACTACACCGTCGACGGCGATCCGATCTGGACCCAGGGCGATGTGCTGGTCGAGACCATCCACCGCTTCAAGGGTCGCAGCACGGCCGGCGTCATTCTCACCGAGCTGGATTTCGAGACCCTGACCGAACGCGAGCGCCGCGCCCTGTTCGTCGGCATGACCCGCTCCTGCCTGGCGGTGGAGCTGGTGCTGTCGCCGGCCGCCGAGAACTGCCTGGCGATGCAGCTGGCGGCCTGAGCGCGGGCTCGGGCAAGCGGGAACGAATGACCGGAATCGTCGCGCCGTCTCCCCGAGCGTTCGTTCAGCGACCCGCGTAGGGACATTCATCGCAGACCCGAATCCGACGGCTGCCCGAGTTCGTTCCGGGTGCCGCGCGGTGACGAATGCGTACCGGCGATCGGCCGCCACACGCCGCTGGGCCGGCCCGCGTGACAAGCTGCCACCTTCTGACTGTGTAGAATTTCCGCAGGGTGTCATCCGCTGGCGTGCGCCGGACACATCACCGAAGGATCGCAGCACAAGATCCGGTGATGCACGGGCGTGCCGCGGAGAGGACAGGTTCCTGCGTGAGTCGGGCCGCTCACGCGATCCACTGTGGAAGCACCCATGAAGCCTGATACCTCGCGGCAGGAACTGCCGCGCGCCCAGCAGCTGACCGAACGCGCCCTGGCCTCGCTGGAGCATTTCCTTCACATCGAAGCCGTCAGCGGCATCGTGCTGCTGGTCGCAGCCGCCATCGCCCTCATCTGGGCCAACTCCCCCTGGGCCTCCAGCTATCACCACCTCTGGCACACGCCGCTGTCCATCGGCCTGGGCGATGCCGTCTTCTCGCAATCGCTGCACTTCTGGATCAACGATGCATTGATGACGGTGTTCTTCCTCGTGGTCGGCATGGAAATCCGGCGCGAGATCCACGAGGGCGCGCTGAGCAATCTGCAACAGGCCAGCCTGCCGATCATGGCGGCGCTCGGCGGCGTAGTGGTGCCGGCGCTGATCTTTCTGGCGCTGAACGCCGACCCGGCACGGCAGAACGGCTGGGCCGTGCCCACCGCCACCGACATCGCCTTCGCCGTGGGCGTGCTGGCGCTGCTGGGCCGCTCGATCCCCAGTAACGTTCGGGTGTTCCTGCTGGCGCTGGCGATCATCGACGACATCATCGCCGTGCTGATCATCGCCCTCTTCTATTCGGGCGGGCTGGACTACAGCGGTTTCGGGATCGCCGCCCTCGGCATCCTGCTCCTGCTCGGTTTGCAGCGACTGGGCATCTGGTCGGCCTATGCCTATCTGCTGCCCGGCGCGCTGCTGTGGATCGGACTGCTGAAGACCGGCGCCCACCCGACCCTGGCCGGCGTGGTGCTCGGGCTGATGACCCCGGTGGTGCGGGTGCCGATGCGCGAACAGCCCATCGAGGTGCTGTCGCGCGTCACCGCCCAGTTGCAGGCCGAGGTCCAGAGCGCACAGGCCACCCAGGACCCGACGCACCTGCTGCATCCGCTGCGCGAGCTGCGCCTGGCCCAGCGTGAGCTGCTGCCCCCTGTGGTGCGCCTGCAGGCCCGGCTGCATCAATGGGTGGCCTACGGGGTGATGCCGTTGTTTGCGCTGGCCAACGCCGGTGTCAGCCTCGACGGCGTGGATCTGTCGACTGGCGGCACTCAATGGGTGGTGATCGGTGTGGCCGCCGCCCTGGTGCTGGGCAAGCCGCTCGGCATCCTGAGCGCCAGCTGGATCGCAATCCGCCTGGGCTGGGGCCGCCTGCCTCCGGGGGTATCCTGGAGCGGTGTCGGGTTGGTCGCGCTGCTCGCCGGCATCGGCTTTACCATGTCGATCTTCATCGCGATGCTCGCCTTCCAGCACGAGAACCTGCTGGGCGCCGCCAAGCTGGGCGTGCTGCTCGGCTCGGTGATCGCCGCCTGCCTGGGCCTGACCTGGGGCCGCTTCTACATCCGGCGCCTGGCTGCCGCCCCGGCGGCCCCGGCATCCGCTGACGCAGGACACTGAGGGCCGGACATCCCCTGGCGGCGGCCCGGCGGCCCAGCGTGCGGCGGGCAGGCCGCCAGCGCGCGCTGAAACCCGCCCTCCCGCTGGGCTGGGCTCGGCCCCGCCCTGCCCAGCCCCTATCCGGACCCCGCACAGCCGATGCGAATCTTTGCGCTCTCCGACCTGCACGTCGATTACGACGCCAATCTGAAATGGGTGCACAACCTGTCGCGCCACGATCATGTGGACGATCTGCTGATCCTCGCGGGCGACATCAGCCACCACCGCTCGCGCATCGATGACTGTCTGAGCGCGCTGCGGCCTCGCTTCCGGCATCTGATGTTCGTGCCCGGCAACCATGATCTGTGGGTGCTGCGCGATCCGCCCGGCACCGACTCCCTGATGAAATTCGCGGCTGTCATGCAGACCGCCGCCGATTGCGGGGCCAGCACCGCCCCCCTGCAGGTCGGCGACCGGCTGATCGTGCCGCTGCTGGGCTGGTACGACTTCAGCTTCGGCGCCCCGCTGCCCGAAGTGCGTCAACTGTGGACGGATTTTCGGGCCTGTCGCTGGCCGGCCGGTTTCGACGAGGCAGCCATCACCAGGCATTTCATCCGGCTCAACACCCTGCCTGCAGCTCCATCCAGCCCCGATGACGGCAACCGCCCCCTGCACCGCATCACCGTCTCGCATTTTCTGCCACGCCCCGACCTGGTGCCGGCCGGCATCCCCGAGCGCTTCCGCATGCTGACCCCGGTGCTGGGCAGCACGCTAATCGAGGCCCAGATCCGCCAGATCCGCCCCACCATACACATCTACGGCCACAGTCACATCAACCGCGATCTGCGGCTCGACGGCATCCGCTACATCAACAACGCCTTCGGCTACCCGCAGGAGACCCGCATCGCCCACCGGCGCCTGCTGTGCATCGATGAAGTCTCCACCTGAGCTACAAAAAAGGC
>JBHADS010000534.1:0-2809 GCA_041855185.1 Lautropia sp.
CTGGTGCTTTGCCCGGGCCAATCCGGTCTGGGAACAGCGTCTGCTGGAACATCCGACCGCCGGGCCGTTGATCCGGGGCTGGCGGGAGCGTCGGGAGATTCCGCGTCGGGCACGGCTGATGGCCGTGGTTCTGCTGTCCTTCAGTGCTCTGATGGGGGCATGGATGCTGCCCGCCCCCTGGTGGGGGCTTCATGCGGCGGTGCTGCTGCTGGCCGCGCTCTGGGTGGGGACGCGACCGGGGCGCTGATGCGTCATCTCTGATGCCCCATCCTCTTGCGGCGCGTGCCGGGCCCAGGGGCGGGCCCGCCCTTCGGAAAAGCCCGGAACGGCGGGGTGCCGCGCAGGGCAGGGTGCGCAGCCCCGGCCGGCCGGAGGGTGCTCAGCCGTTGCTGCCGCTCAGGAAACGGCGCATCAGATCGGCCATCGTCCGCACCTCGAACTTGTCCATGATGTTGGCACGGTGTGCTTCCACGGTCTTGATGCTGATCGACAGATCGCCGGCGATCTGCTTGTTCAGGCGTCCGGCAGCGATCAGTTCCAGCACCTGCTGTTCGCGTGGGGTGAGCCGCGCCAGCAGCGTCTGATACTGCTCGCGCTTCTGGGTGTCGGACTGCCGTTCTTCGAGCTGCCGGAAGGCGTGATTGACGGTATCGATCAGCAGCTGGTCGTCGAAGGGCTTCTCAAGAAAATCCACGGCGCCGAGCTTCATCCGGGCTACCGCCATCTGCACGTCACCGTGTCCGGTCATGAAGATCAGCGGCAGATCGTGGTTCTGTCTCAGCAGTTCGTCGTGCAGCTCGATGCCGCTCATGCCGTCCATCCGGACATCGAGCACCAGACAGGCGAAGTGGCCGGGGGTGTAGGCGCGCAGAAAGGACTCGGCGCTGTTGAAGGTGCGCACGCTGAAGCCGCTGCCTTCCAGCAGCCAGCGCAGCGAATCACGGACGGCCTCGTCGTCGTCGACGATATAGACGATCTTTTCCGGCGCTGGCTGGGCGGGGATGGAGGAATTGGGTGTTGGCATCATTGCGGATAATCGAGGCTCAAGTAGTAACAGGGCGTGTATCTCATGCGCCCGAAGGTGGCAGTCAGCCGCCTTCGTCATGCCAGGCGCGTGTTCGGGAAGGCACTGAAGCGGGGATGCGGTGCCAAGGCTCATGCATCCCCTGATCCTCAGAGTGACTCTTCCGGAATTATCGACGAATCGTGCGGGTATTCCGGCAGCGTGAAACGAAAAACGCAGCCATGTGGCTGGTTCGGCTCCACCCAGAGTCGTCCCGCATGTGATTCTATGATCGAACGGCAGATGTTCAGACCCATGCCCATGCCTTCCGGTTTGGTCGTGAAGAAGGGCTCGAACACCCGGGTCCGCATCTCCTCGGCCAGACCGGGGCCCTGATCGGCCACGGCAAACTCCACCTGCCCATTGTTGGCCCAGACCTTGAGGGTCAGTGCCGGGTTCGGCTGGTTGCGCATCGCGTCGATCGCGTTCTTCAGCAGGTTCAGCAGCACCTGTTCGATCAGGATCCGGTCGGCCATCAGCAGCGGCAGCTGCGGCTGCACATCGATCGAGATCGCCACGCGATAGCGCTTGGCGGCGATTTCGGCCAGGCCCAGCGCTTCGGTCAGGATGCTGCCCACCGTCACCGCCTGCTGCTCCGCGACATGGCGCTTGACGAAGTCGCGCACCCGGCGGATGACGGCGGCTGCCCGCTGCGCCTGGTTGGCGATCTTTTCGAGGGTTTCGGAAATCTGTTCGGGGGCGAGGGCGCCCGGATGCCGCAGGCGCTTCGTCAGGCCCACGCTGTAGTTGTTGATCGCCGTCAGCGGCTGGTTCAGCTCGTGGGCGATCGAGGAGGCCATCTCGCCCATCGTCACCAGACGCGAGGTCTGCTGCAGCTGTTCCTGCTGCTGTTTCTGCTGCTCCCAGACCGGGCGCAGCGCCGTGATGTCGGTGGCCACCACCAGCTGCGCGGACTTGCCGTCCACCCAGCGGATCTGGCGCACGCGCACCTCGAACCAGCGATCGATGGCCGGCACGTGGACTTCCTCGCCAACCCAGTAATCATCGGCGGGCCAGCCTTTGAGCAGGGCCAGATGGCCCTCGATGTGTTCGCCGAACAGGGCGCGGTACTGGCGGTTGCAGAACAGCAGCGTCGGCTGCGTCTCCTGCGGCTGTGGCAGGGCTTCCGTGCGGTCGAGCGTGAGTCTCAGCGCCCGAGGTTGGTGCGCGGTGCTGTCGTCCGGCACGCCCTCAGGGCTCTCGTCGCTGCGCGTGCTCTGGGCGTCGGCGGGCGTCTCGATCGAGACCACCGAGACGGCCGAGCCCAGCTCGTTGAGCACCGTGTTGAAGCGCTCGTGCGCGGCGCTCAGCTCTTCCCTGATCCGGTTCGGTTCGGTGATGTCGGTGACGGAAGCCATCCAGCCGGCCTGCTGGCCCTGGTCGTCGATCAGCGGCGAGACGTAGATGCGCACGTCGATGATCCGGCCATCCTTGTGGCGCACGCGGGTCTGGATGCCGGAAGGCGGGGCGCTGCCGGAGATCATCACGTTCAGATGGGTCAGGGCCAGATCGTACTCGCCGGGAATCCAGTAGGGATAGGGCGGCAACTGGCCGATCAGCTCCTCGGCCGTGAAGCCGAGCAGCTGGCAGAAGGCGCGGTTGACGTAGGTGATGCGCCCGTCCTGGTCGATCACCCGCATCCCGGTGCTGATCGAATCCTCCATCGCCCGGCGAAAGGTGGTTTCGGTGGTCAGCGCGTGCTCGATGTGCTTGCGGGTCGTGATGTCGTGGGCGACCGCATAGCGC
>JBHADS010000535.1:0-3322 GCA_041855185.1 Lautropia sp.
CTGGTCAAGAAGCTCGATGCCCGGCCCAAGCGCTTCGAGACCTTCGAGGCAGGGCTCGCGCATCTGCGCGATGTGTCGGCCGCCACCTTCGGCCCGCATACACCCGAGCAGTGGCGCTTGCTGGCCGAGCACGTCGTCGTGCCGTGTGACGACCATTGGGTGATGCATGATGATCCAGCCATCATCCAGAGCGCCTTGCAGGCGGTGCAGCAGCTGGCGCCGCCGCTGTGGGCGGTCTGGGATCAGATCCGCTGCCCGACGCTGCTGTTGCGCGGCGCCGAATCGAGCCTGCTGGATGCCGAGGTGGCCGAGGAAATGACCCATCGCGGGCCGCAGGCAGTGCTGCGTACCTACGCCGGCGTCGGTCACGCCCCCTCGCTGATCCCGGCCGAACAGGTCGAGGATGTGCGGCAGTTTCTGCGGCCCGGGGGTGCGGGGGGCTGAACCAGGCACCATCCCGGCACGGCTGCATGATGCGGAACATAGGTGTCCGAACAGATGTATCCGGTATGGCAGCGCGTGGGCGCATCGGAGCATCGGCGGGAAGTTGTGCCGCGGTGTACGATCTCAGCCGTGCGGGGATGGTTCTTCCCGCGCGATCATCTCCTTGTCGAGAGAGTCACGATCTCTCCCTTTGGGGATCGTTCCCTTCATTTCGTTCTCATTCAGCCCAGAGAGGAGCAATCACATGAGCATTCAACGCATCAAACCCGGCAAGCGCATGTCCGAGGCCGTCATCCACAACAAGGTGGTGTATCTGGCCGGACAGGTGCCCGAGGACACCTCGAAGGGCGTGCGCGAGCAGACCGAGCAGGTGCTGTCGATCATCGACAGCGTGCTGGCCGAGGCTGGCACCGACAAGAGCAAGCTGCTGAGCGCCACGGTCTACCTGAGCAGCATCGGCAATTTTGCCGAGATGAATGCGGCCTGGGATGCCTGGGTCTCGCCGGGCAACCCGCCGGCCCGCGCCACCGTCGAGGCCCGTCTGGCTGCGCCGGACATCCTGGTCGAGATCGTGGTCAGCGCCGCGATCGACTGAGCGGGAAAAAACTCCCTGCAAGCAGGCACAAAGTCAGTCAGCCTGCTTGCCGGGCCTGTCGGACAGACAGGACTGGGCACGAGATGCGTCCGATCCTTCGGCTCAGAGCACTGGCCGACGCCCGCCGTTGAAGCGGCGGGTCCAGTAGCGCTTGTCCATCGACTCGACGCGCACCAGACTGCCCGAGGACGGCGCGTGCACGAAGCGGCCATCGCCGATGTAGATGCCCACGTGCGAGTTCGGCTTGCGCGTGGTCTGGAAGAACACCAGATCGCCCGGGGCCAGTGCCTCGCGCTCGACGCTGGCGCCGTGCCGGCTCATCTCGCGGCTGGTGCGGGGCAGCTCGATGCCCAGTGCCTCACGGTATACGTACTGCACCAGACCGCTGCAATCGAAACCCTCATCCGGGGCGCTGCCGCCCCAGCGATAGGGTTGGCCGATCTGCGCCATCGCCTGCATCGTGACTTCGTTGGCGGCCTTGCGCGGCAGCGGGGGCTGTGTGCTGGCACAGGCGCCGAGCAGCAGCGCGGTGGCGCCCAGCAGCCACCGGCGTCGAGGCGAGGCAGCCGAGGGCGCGCCGGCGGTGCGGCAGCCGGCCGGAGCGGCTTCGTCGAAGGTGCGTGGGCGGGCGGACTGGCTCATCGGTGCGTCGGACATCGGTGGTGGAACAGAAAGAAACGCGGCAACGGTCCCCGGCGATGACCCGGCGCGATGACCCGGCGTGTTCCGGGGACGCCGGGTGTGCGCCAGGGCGTTCCGGGCCTGCTTCGGCAGGGGGCACGATACCGTTTTGCCGCCTCTGGCGCATCGGGTACGATCCCGGCAGGGCAGGACACGCGCCGGCCGGCTTGCTGCAATCGGCGCTCGTCGGTGCCGGCGCAGGTCGTGGCGCAGGTCGTCGCACCGACGCGAAACCAAGGCTGCTGCCCATGATAAAAGAGCGCGGCCGGCGATGGGGATGAATGCCATGCGATTTTTTGATCAACGTGCCTTGCAGGACGGTGTCAGCCGACGAGAGGTGTTTGCCTGGGCCGGCTATGACTTCGCCAACTCGGGCTACACCACCGTGGTGCTCACGGCGGTGTTCAACGCCTACTTCGTGGCCCACGTGGCGGCCGATGCCAGCTGGGCAACCTTCGTCTGGACGCTGATCCTGGCGATCTCCAATCTGGCGGTGATGCTGACGATGCCGGTGATCGGCGCGCGCATCGATGCCCGGGGCACCCGCAAGCCCTGGTTGCTGGGGGCCACGCTGCTCTGCGTCGCCAGCATCGTCGGACTGTACTGGGTCGGTGCGGGCCACATCGCGCAGGCGGCGGTGCTGATCATCCTGTCGAATTACTGCTTCTCGCTGGGCGAGACCCTGTGTGCGGCCTATCTGCCCGAGCTGGCCCGTCCCGAGGCACTGGGCCGGGTCTCGGGCTGGGGCTGGAGTTTCGGCTACGTCGGTGGCATGGCAGCGCTCGGCATCTCGCTGGCCTGGGTCGCCTGGGTGCAGGGGCAGGGGGGCGGGGCGGAAGCCTTCGTGCCGGGCACCATGCTGATCACCGCGGGCATCTATCTGCTGGCGGCGCTGCCGATGTTCCTGTTCGTGCGCGAGCGGGCCGCGCCCCGCGCGCAGGAGGCGAGCCGGGCCATCCTGGGCCTGAGCGACTGGCGTCTGGTCTGGCTGCGGGTGCGTGATTTCGTGGATTTCCGCCGTTTCCTGCTGGTGGGCTTTTTCTTCTATGCCGGGGTGTCGGTGGTGATCACCGTCACCGCGATCTACGCCGATCAGGTGCTGGGCTTTCAGCCGGACGAGACGATGCTGCTGTTCTTTCTGGTGAACATCGCGGCGGCGTTGGGCGCCTTCGGCTTCGGTTATCTCGAAGACCGGATCGGCCACAAGGCCGCGCTTGCGCTGACCCTGCTGGGCTGGGTGGGGGTGGTGGCGCTGGCCGTCCATGACACCAGCCGCCCGGCCTTCTGGGTGGCGGCGGCGCTGGCCGGGGTCTGCATGGGCACCAGCCAGTCGGCAGGTCGTGCCCTGACCGGGGCGATGGCGCCGGTGCACCGGCTCGGCGAGTTCTATGGACTGTGGGCCTTCGCCACCCGTTGCGCGGCCATTGTCGGGCCGCTCACCTATGGGCTGATCAGCTGGGCCAGTGATGGCAATCACCGCTATGCCCTGCTGGGCACCGGGGTGTTCTTCGTGGTGGCGCTGGTGCTGCTGGCCGGGGTGAACATCAAGCGCAGCCAGCAGCGGGCGCGTCAGGACGACGAAGCCGCGATCAGCGCGGCGGC
>JBHADS010000536.1:0-4931 GCA_041855185.1 Lautropia sp.
ACCGCCACACTCTCGACACCATAGTCGGCACAGGCGCGCACGATGCGCACGGCAATCTCGCCGCGATTGGCGATCAGGACTTTCTTGATCATGGCAGTCACTTCTCTGAAAAGAATCCTTGCAATGTAGCAGCACCCCAGCGGTAACGGGTCGAGGTCCGGATTGTGACGGTGGCCCGGGTCTTGGTCAGATCGGCTCCGCCCCGCCCCCGGACCCACGTCCGCTCCGTCAGGGAATCGCTATCTCGGCAAATGGCGCGATCACCCGGAAACGCAGCAAGGTGCCCGCGGGCAACTGCGCCGCCAGATCCAGATGATGAGGCGCCACACAAGCGATTACCGGATAGCCGCCGGTCAGCGGATGATCCGCGAGGAACAGCACCGGCTGACCATTGGTGGGCACCTGCAACGCGCCCAGGGCGGTGCCCTCCGAAGGCAGTTCGACCCCGACGTATTCAGCCGCCCGCTGCAGGGGCTGCTCGCCCACCAGGCGCAGTCCCACCCGGTTCGATTGCAGGCTCACCTGCCAGTCCTGCGTCTGCAACAAGGCAATCGATTCGGTATCGAACCAATCGGTACGTGGTCCCAGCACCAGATCGAGCGTCACCACAGCCCCCTGCTGCCCGCCATCCGGCGGTCGCGGCAGATCCGGGGGCCGATGATCGGGGTGCGGCTGCACCGCGCCCGCCACGCGCCGATCGACCAACAGCGACTGCCCCGGCTGCAGCGGCTCCGGACCCACACCCGCCAGGGTGTCGGTGGCGCAACTGCCCAGCACAGCCGCCACCCGGAAGCCGCCGCGCACCGCCAGATAGCTGCGCAGCCCCGTCTCGGGCGCGCCGATGCTCAGCACGTCGCCGGCATCGAGCGGCAGCGGTTCCCAGCGATGGACGGGCTGCACCGTGCCATCGGCATGACGCAGCTGCACCGGCCCCGTCGCCCCGGTGATGGCCACCACCGCCGGTTGCAGCACCCGCATCGAGAAGCCGCCATGCAGCAGCTCCAGCACGGTGGCGCCACGCGCATTGCCCACCAGCCGATTGGCCAGCACACAGGCGCCCCGGTCGAGGGCACCGGAGGCCGACACGCCCTGCCCGGCCTGACCGGGCCGGCCCAGATCCTGAAAGAGCGCCTGCAGCCCGGTGGCCAGCACCTCGAACACCGGCGCATCCGGCACCGGCATCGGCTCGTTGGCCGCCGCCGGATGGCCCGCATCGGCATGCGTGCTCAGCACAGCCGCGGCAGCAGGGCCAATCGACACGGCCACCGGATTCCCCGCGCTCCCGGCCTCCGCCGAATCAGCCCCAGGAGCCGCCAAGCCGGCCGCTGCTGCCCCAGGCACAGATGCTTCCATGCCACGCGCTACAGCCAGCGGCGACGATGCCAGGCCATTGCCCGCTACGCCGCTCGCCTTGAGTTGCGCTCCAGCGCCCCCGGCAGGCTGCTCGGCACCAGAACTGTCCTCGCCGCTCAGACGCGCGCGCCAGTCAGCCAGCAAGGATGCACCAGCCTCGGTCGCCACATCGACGAACTGCACCCGCTGTCCCGGCGCCAGCAGGGCCGGCGGGCTCCGCTGCAGATCCCACATCGGCACCTCGGTCGTGCCCAGCAACTGCCAGCCCCCGGGCGTCTCCCGGGGATAGATGCCGCAGAAACGCCCTGCCAGCGCCACCGAGCCCGCCGGAATCCGCGTGCGTGGGCTGCTGCGGCGGGGCACATCGAACAGCGGATCATCACCGCTCATGTACGGAAAGCCCGGCGCGAAACCCGTGAATGCCACCTGCCAGATCGCCGCACCATGACGCTGGATCAGCGCCGGCACCGACACCCCGAGATAGTCGGCCATCTCGGCCAGATCCTCGCCGTCGTAGCGCACCGGCAGCTGCATCACCTCGCCGCCGTGGCGCTCGGCCTTGCCGCCCAGACGGCTTCCGATCCGGGTCGCCAGCGCGCGGGCACTCAGCAGGGAGGGATCGAAGGCGATCAGAATGGTGCGCGCAGCCGGCACCATCTCGACCACGCCCACGATCGGCTCGGCCTGCAGCGCATCGAACAAGGCCAGCGTCTCGGCCAGATCGGCCAGTTCGACCAGCACGGTGTCCAGATTGACAGGAAGAACTCGCATCACGCTCTCCAGAGGCGCTGATTGGCTGCCGTATCAAAGAATCGACGCTGAGCACCAGGCAGTGCTCGCCGGCGGATTCCCTTCACGGCAGGTAATGAGGCGCCTGACATGTTTGCATGTCCTCAGACGAAAGAACGCAGTTCCACACCGGCATCGGCCAGCACCTGCCGCACGGCCCGCGCCATCGCCACGGCATCGGGGCTGTCACCGTGCACGCAGATCGAATCGGCCTGCACCCGCGCAAGGCTGCCATCGATCGCCTCGACCACCCCGTCCTGCACCAGTCGCAGCATCCGTGCCGCCACCTGTACCGCGTCGTGCAGCACCGCGCCCGGCTCGCGCCGCGACACCAGCGTGCCCTGTGCAGTGTAGGCGCGATCGGCAAACGCCTCGGCAATCACCTTCAGTCCGGCCGCCTTCGCCCAGTCCGCCAGCGGCGAGCCGGCCAGCACCACCAGCGCCAGCGAATCATCCAGCGCCCGGATCGCCTCGATCACATCGGTGGCCTGCCGCCGGTCGTGCGCAATGGTGTTGTAGAGCGCCCCGTGCGGCTTCACGTAGCGCACCTGGGTGCCGGCGGCCCGCGCCAGCCCCTGCAACGCACCAATCTGATAGATCACGTCGGCGCGCAGCTCGTGCGAGGCCACATCCATGTTGCGCCGGCCGAAGCCGACCCGATCCGGGTAGCTGACATGGGCGCCCACCACCACCCCGCGGGCGGCAGCCTGACGCAGCGTCTCCAGCACACCGGCCGGATCGCCGGCATGGAAACCGCAGGCCACATTGGCGCTGGTCACGATGTCGAGCATCGCTCCGTCATCGCCCATCGACCACGCACCATAACTCTCGCCCAGATCACTGTTCAAATCGATTCGCGCCATCATCACTCCTCAACGCTCAGACCGCCAGCAGCTTGAAGATCGGCCCCAGCGACACATAGCCCATATACCAGGTCAGCAGGCAGACCAGGGTTCCCAGCACCAGCAACCATCGGGGATAAGACACGCCACCGAGCAGATCCTGGCGCGTCCAGCCGATGATCATGAAGATCGTCATGCCCAGCGGCAGAATCAGGCCATTGAAGCCCCCGGCAAAAACCAGCAATGCCGCGGGCGCCGTACCCAGCAGCAGAAACACCACCAGCGAAACCGCGATGAACGCGACCGTCGCACGGTTGCGTACGCGCTCGGACACATCCGCCTTGAAGGCGCTCAGGAAGGACATCGAGGTATAGGCAGCGCCGATCACACTGGTGATGGCGGCCGCCCACAGCACCAGCCCGAACAGTCGCAGCCCCAGATTGCCCGCCGCCGCCTGAAAAGCCTGCGCCGCCGGATTGGCACTCTTGCTGGACAGATCGATCACGACACCGCTGGAGACCACGCCCAGAATGGCCAGAAAGAGCACATAGCGCATCAGACCTGTCACCGCGATGCCATTGAGCGCGCCACTGGTGACGGCCTGCAGATTCTCGACACCGACCGTTCCGCGGTCGAGCAGACGATGCGCGCCGGCGTAGGTGATGTAGCCGCCGACCGTGCCACCGACGATCGTGGTGATCGCTGCCCAGTCGACCAGATCGGGCAGAACCGTCTGGCGCAGCGCCTCGCCCACGGGCGGATTCGATACGAAAGCCACGTAGGCCGTCAGCACGATCATCAGCAGCCCGAGCCAGATGATCAGACGATCCACCGCCATGCCGGCCCGCTGCGACGAAAAGATCCCCAGCGCAACCGCCGCGCTGATCAGCCCACCCCATTTGGGCGGCAAACCGAGCAAGGCATTCAGCCCGAGACCGGCGCCCGCGATATTGCCGACGTTGAACACCAGGCCACCGAAGATCACCAGCACCGCCAGCAGAAAACCACTGCCCGGCAAGGCCGCGTTGGCCAACGACGACGCGTTGCGCCGCGACAGCGCAATCATCCGCCAGATATTGACCTGCACCACGAAGTCGATCAGGATCGAAGCCAGGATGCCGAAGGCGAAAGCCGCACCCAGCTTGGTGGTGAAGGTGGCTGTCTGCGTGATGAAACCCGGGCCGATGGCCGATGTCGCCATCAGAAAAATCGCCGCCACGATCGAGGCGCGGCGCGATTGCACGAAATTCGCGCCCTCCGATGACGGATTGCAATGCTCTGGCTGATTCATGTCCTGATCCTGGAGCGTATTATGGAATGGGCCTCGCCCGCACCGCCCTCAGAACCCTGACATGGCAATCCGCGCGCCGCCAATGCCGCCCCCGGCGCGTGGCAAGAGAAATGCCCGCTGCACACATCGACCGAGACGGCACGCCCGATGCACCACCTTGGCATGAGATGATGCACGGGTGATGTCGCAGCTCAGAAAGTGTAGCCATCTCATGAAAAAATGCATGGCCTCCCTAGGGACAACCCTGAACATGAACAAGGCCAGGACGCGCATCATCGGCGCGCCCTCCATCTCATCCATCTCATCCATCTCATCCATCTCATCCATCTCCTCCATCTCCCCCTGCACACCATGCACATCCTGATCCAACGGGTTCGCAGCGCTGCCGTCCACATCGGTGGCACCCTTCATGGCCAGATCGAGGCCGGGCTGCTCGTCTTTGTCTGTGCCGAGGCCACCGATACCAGCGAGCAGGCCCAGCGTGCCGTCACCAAGCTGCTGAAGCTGCGCGTGTTCGCCGACGAGGCCGGCAAGATGAATCGCAGCGTGCAGGACATCGGGGGCGGTCTGCTGATCGTCAGTCAGTTCACGCTGGCGGCCGATGTCTGGCAAGGCAACCGGCCGAGCTTCACCGGCGCAGCCCCTGCCGCCCACGG
>JBHADS010000537.1:0-4667 GCA_041855185.1 Lautropia sp.
GCTTTTTCTTTTGGATGTTCGTCAGATTAGGGCTGAAGGGCTTCCAGTAGGAATTGGCGTGCCATCGGCATTTCCTTTGCCGCAGCATCGCTGTGCTCCAGCGCGGCGGGGATGTAGCCCTTGTTCAGAGAATCTTGCGACTTCGCACGATACCCGTTTCTGAACATGGCACGAATCTGCTGAGCATGCTCCGAATCACCCTGCATCAGAACCCTGAGTACATCTTTGGCAGGGCTGAAAACAGTGTTCAGCATGTTCCCCATCATCACTTCATGATCCAAAGCGGCTTGATACTGAGCTTGGAGTTCAGCGATGCGTTGGTTGGCTTCCTGGAGAGCTTTGTTGTAGCCATCGGAGAAGCCTTTTTTGTAGCCGTCTTCTTCGCCTTGTCTGCGACCGGTGGCGAGGTTGGCCATAGCGTGTTCAAACGAACCGTAGTAACCGCCGTCGAGGGCCATGATGCACCTCCTGTGGAGGTTATGGTTGGACACCTAGGTATTTTACCAGTGGAGAAGGAGGTAAGGGAAGACTAGGAAAATCGGGGAAAACGAGGGGAAGATGGGAAGGAGGGAAGGAAAGCAGGGAAGAGGGGAAGGATGGGGGGGTAGAGAGTCATGCGCCGAGGAGGCGCATGACGGAGGGGTTATCTGGCGCAGCCAGACAAGCCACCCGGCTGATTTTTGCGCCAAGAATCAGGTGAACGAGAGAAGGGGTGGGCATTCAAGTGGCTTTTGTGGTGTGGGCGTGCTGGGGCAGGGGATCAGCGTTTCACCGTGCGCGCAGAGGCGTTGAAGGCATCGATGGCATCGAGGGCGTTTTGCTGGGGTAGGCCATAGTGGGCCATGCGCAGCAGCGCCAGCTCCACCCAGTCAAGGCCATCGGATAGCTGGGTTTCGTGCATGGACTTCATGGCCAGGATCGGGATGCAGTGGACCGGATTGCCATCCACGTAGAAGGCCGCAAACCAGTCGGGCATGAGGTGGCAATGCGCCGAAGGCGCTTCGGACTCCGGCTGAATCATGAAGGGCAGGGCGAGGACGCCCGCGTGCTCCTTCAGCGAAGCACTGAGCAGCCCCTGCGTAATCCAGTGCGCTTCGTAAGGCAGCATGCCTTCCTCAATGTTTGCCAGCACGAGCACGCGACGGGTGGATTCGTCGTGATGCACTCGTGCCCATCACCACCCGCGCCAGTTCGGCCACCGACAGCGGGGCGGAGCCTTCGGCCTTGTTGTTGATGGTGATGAAGGCCGGGTAGCCGGCGCCGCAGGTGCCGGTGATCACACGGGCGAGCTGGGCGTGGGTTTCGGGGTCGGGGTCGAGGATGCGATCGAAGGGGGCATACTGGGCCTTGGCTTCCTCGTAGCCATGAGCGCCATGCCGGCGATGCAGATTCCAGCGGCAGACCAGGGGGCCGGGCCACAGGGCGCGCAGCAGGGGCAGCTGGTGTTGGATGAGGGGCATGCTGGCATGCAGGCCCAGGCAGTAGGTGAGGGGGTTGCCACTGGCCTGTCGGGCCGCCTTCAGCGCGCGGGCGAGCAGCGGCGCGTGTTGGGCGCTCAGGAAGGCTGCGTCCCGCACTTCCAGCGCCACGATGGCCTCGGGGGCGGTCGGTGCCAATCGGGGCAGCGCCGACAGCATCGCGCCGATGCGCTCGATCAGGCTGGGGATGTCGGCCAGCAGCTGCCGGGGCAGGGGGCTGATCTGGAACACCAGCACGCCCAGCTTGTCGCCGAGGCCCGCCAGCGCCGGCTGCACAAAATTTTCGATTGCCTGTTCGGGGCTCAGAAAGTCCGGGTTCGGGGTCATCCCGCGCCCGCCGGGCGCGCGCAGCTGGGCACTGCAGACCAGACTCGGGCCTTTGACGACGAAGCGGAAATCCGCAGGCACCTGGGCGGCATGGGCCGCGTATTGCTCGGCCGACAGCGGCCGATAGAAACTGCGGTCCAGGCTGACGGCTCTCAGCAGCGGGTGATGGCTGTAGGCCGGCAAGCCCTGGCGTGACAGCTCGCCGTCGCTGTAGCGCCCATCCCAGACCATGCCCGCCCAGCCCGGAAAGTTCCAGGACGAGGTGCCCAGGTAGAGGCGCCTCGGCAGCTCTGCGGCCAGCGCCTGCAGCGCCGGATCGGGCGCTGCCGGGCGCACGGCCCGATCGGTGCGTGTGCTGGCCGCTGCCGGCCCGGCGCGCCGCTCGGGCTCGCCGACCGGCGCCTCGGCTCCGGGCTCGAGTGTCTCGAACAGGGAGGCTTGGGGGGCGACAGAGGGCTGGTCGGGCATCGGGCTGACAGCACAGGTTGCAGGGATCAATACGCCAACGGACGCGCCTTGCCCTCGAAGGGGAAGCGGCGGCGGAAGTCGTCGGCCATCTCTTCCATCGTGACCCAGCGGATGCCCTCGTGGCCGTTGATGTAGTCGATCAGGCGTTCGAGCATCAGCAGCACCTGCGGGCGGCCGGACACATCGGGATGGATGGTGATCGGGAAGACGCCGTATTCCAGTTCCCGATAGACCCAATCGAACTGGTCGCGCCACAGTTCCTCGATGTCACGGGGGTTGACGAAGCCGTGGGAGTTGGGGGCGCCCTTCATGAACATCATCGGCGGCAGGTCGTCCACGTACCAGTTGGCGCCGATCTCGACGATGTCGATTTCATGGCCGCGTACCAGCGGTTTCATCCAGGTGCTGGCCTGCTGCGAAAAGTCGATCTTGGTCCAGCTGTCGCCGACGCGCGCGTAGAAAGGCACGAAATCGTTCAGACCCTGGCTGTGGTCGTAGGTGAAGCCGAACTCCTTCAGCAGACTGGGGGTGCGGGCGCTCAGCTCCCACCAGGGCGCCACATAGCCGCGCGGTGCCTTGCCGCTCAGCCGGGTCAGCACTTCCAGCGATTTTTCCATCACATCCCGTTCCTGCTGCTCGCTCATGGCCACCGGGTTCTCGTGGCTGTAGCCGTGGGCGCCTACCTCGTGACCGGCGTCCACGATCATCCGCACCGAATCGGGGAAGGTTTCGGCGCTGTGCCCCGGAATGAACCAGCTCGCTGGAACGCCCTTGCGCTGGAACATCTTCAGCAGACGGGGCACGCCCACGTCGCCGGCGAACATGCCGCGCTGGATGTCCGAGGGTGAGTCCTCGCCGCCATAGGAACCGAGCCAGCCGGCCACGGCATCGATGTCGACGCCAAAGCAGCACAGAATATCCTTCGCCATGATGAGTCTCCTTTCGTTGGAAGTATAGGTAGGGGCAGCGCGCAGGGATGCCACTACCGCTGGAGCGCCGCCCACGCACGGCAGGCCGTGGCGCAGAGGGGCCGAAGCATCCGGCAGACGCGACGGACGGGTGTGGGTCGACGCAGGCTTGGGACCCGCAGTTGAGGATGTACCGCCGCCGCGCTTGCTCGGGCTCAGCGCTTATGAACCCACAGGGCGCTGCATGAGGTGCAAACAGTCGAGTGCTGGGGAGGGGCTTTCGGCACGGCGGCGCGGAAGCGGGCAGAACCTGGGGGCAGATGCGGATGAACAACCCCTATGGAGACTTCACGGCGATGTCTGGACGCCGCCCGGCCGATCCTCGACGGATACCCGAATGCGGTCGTCGTCCAGGGGCTCGAAGCGCAGCTCGCGTCCGTCGGTAAGCGTCGCACGCTCGGGCAGCGGGCGCGGATCGTCGTTCATGACGGCATTCCAGGTCCAGGCTGCGCCCCACAGGGCCCAGTCCACCTCGGGATCATCGGCTGCCCAGGGGCAGACCCATTGGCCGCACAGTTCCGGGCGTTGTCGCCTGATCTGTTCGACCACGGTGTGCAGGCAGGCGCAGAAGCGCATCACGCCGGTGGGGCTGCTGACGGTATAACCGCGCACGCTGGGCTTGACGTAGGCGCTGGAAAACAACCCTCCGGATGGCCCGTCGGCCGTGGTCTCAGCCAGAGCCGTGCGAATCGCTGTCTCGGCGCTTTCGCCGTGATCGCGTCTGAGCTGCAGGATGCGCGAAGAAAGGCGCACCCATTGCGAGAGCCAGCGTGCCCTGTGCGTGCGCACCGACGCCGGACTCAAGGGGCCATTCTGATCGATCGCAAAACTGGCCCAGAAATTGTCGGCGGTGTAGCCGCATACAGCGCACATGAGCGGAATTCCTCGTCCTGAAGGGACTGTCGTGCTTGGACGTTCGTGCGCGCAATCATCGATCGAAAGCGCGATCGCGCGCATCGGCATCAACCCGGGGGCGTCCTCATTGGCGGGCTGGCGCTGTGCCCGAAGCCGCTCCGGCTCCCGTCCCGGTTCTGGCTGCCGTTCCGGCTCCGGCAGCAGTTCCCGTCTTTCCGAGCCGTGCCTTGTCGCTCAGCCACTGGTCCACGTAGTCATGCAGCGTCTTGATCGTGTTGCCATACTGGCCGGGGCTGGACTCGCAGGCGGTGCAGGTGTCGTACATGTGGCTGGCGCCCTCGATGAAGGCCAGGCGTTTGTCCTTGGCGGCGGACTGGTGGTAGATGGTTTCGGCTGCCAGGAATTCATAGCCGCCGGTCATGCCGAGGACGAGGGTGGGCACACGGATCTGGGTGACGTTGCCGGGTGTGCTGCTGTAGCTGGATGCCCAGTCGACGCCGGTGATGCTGTCGGCGCCATAGCTGAAGTGGTCGCTGACGCGGATCGCCTGCTCCAGCAGATAGTTTCGCAC